>JAZOMI010000027.1:0-4944 GCA_045653825.1 Candidatus Aphodosoma sp.
CAAAACGTAACAGATATGAACGGTCGCCTTGCTGCTGGCATTTATGTAGTTCGCACTGCAAACGCTGCAAGTAAAGTTGTGGTTAAATAAGTTTTTTAATTAAATTATAAAGGTAGAGACGCAATATACTAGCGTCTCTACCTTTTTTGTTTGAGTTCATATAATTATTTATTGTTGTCTAGTAAAAAATAGGGAAATATCTTAAAGACTTAATAAATAAAGGTAGTATGAAATAATTTTATGAAAGGGGGCTTGTAATTTGTAGTTTATGTTAAAAAAAATATCATCCGTCTCTGATTAAAGAGGCGGATGATATTTTTGTTTTTTAGGTAGTTTTATTTTCTTTTATTTTGTAATTTCACTGACTGTTTTGGCGAGGTCGATAAAGGCCTGACCTGTTAGGCTGTGAGGGTCGAATGAGATTGGAGCTCCGGCATCGCCACTTTCGCAAATGCTTTGTACGAGTGGGATTTGTGCAAGGAGTCGGATGCCTCGTTCTTCAGCTAATTGACGACAACCTCCATTGCCAAAGATGTAGTATTTTTCATCTGGGTGTTCGGCAGGTGTGAACCACGCCATATTTTCGACTAAACCGAGAATAGGTACATCGATTTTATCAGTTTGGAACATTTGGATACCTTTGCGAGCATCGGCAAGAGCAACTTGTTGTGGCGTGCTGACAACGATAGCACCAGTGAATTTGAGTTCTTGCACGAGGGTAAGGTGGATGTCGCTTGTGCCAGGAGGGAGGTCAACTACGAAATAGTCTAACTCGCCCCAGTCGGCATCGTTGATGAGTTGTTTAACAGCACTTGATGCCATACCACCACGCCAAATAAGTGCATTGTCGGGGTCAACGAAGAAACCGATAGAGAGGATTTTGATGCCGTATTGTTCGATTGGTTGAATGATATGGCGTCCGTCTTCGGCTAATCGTGCAGTAGGTTGAGCATCTTCGATACCGAACATTTTAGGCACAGATGGGCCAAAAATGTCGGCGTCTAATAGACCAACTTTGTAACCGAGATTGCAAAGCGACATAGCGAGGTTGGCTGCTACGGTAGATTTGCCCACACCGCCTTTGCCTGATGATACGGCGATGATATTCTTTACTTGCTCCATAGAGTTCACCTCTTTTTTAGGGGCAACATATGGAGTTTTGATGGCGATGTTGCCTACTATTTCTACCTCAGGGCCGATATATGTAAGGATTGCTTGTTCGGCAGCCTTTACGAGAGATTTGGCAAATGGGTCGTTGACTTTTTGGAATATAATAGAGAACGACACTTTATTGCCTTCGATGCGGATGTCATCTTCCACCATACCTGATTCGACAATATTTTTGCCAGTACCAGGGTAACGCACATGAGTAAGTGCTTCGAGAATTAAGTTTGGATATAGAGTCATATTTATTAAATTCACAATGCACAATGCATAATTCACAATTTTATTACCTAATACAAATTTTTTAGTTCCTTAAGGTAGAATAATTGTGCATTTTGCATTGAGCATTTTGCATTGATTAAAGTTCTACACGATAAGGCATGATTGCTTGGGCGCCTTGTGGAATGTGGAATGAGGAATTAGGAATTAGGAATGACAATTCTGTATTTGCGAGTTTTGATTTGAGAAGGATTGTTGTTAGACTTTCGCCTGTGAGTTGTTCGAGGAGTTCGGTGAGAGCATCTTTTTGCGCTGGGTATTCGGCAACGGCATAGTTGTCGGTTAATTCGGCTTTTTGAGCAGCGATAGCAATAGCGTCATCCAATCCGCCGAGAACATCGACAAGTCCGAGTTCGAGAGCATCGGCACCAGTCCAAACACGACCTTCGGCTACGCGTTTGATTTCGTCGCCAGAAACGCCACGACCTTCGGCACAGCGAGAGATGAAGAGTTCGTAGCCTCGGTTGATATAGTTTTGGAGAATAACACGTTCGGATGCAGTCATTGGACGCATAGTGTTGCCAAAGTCAGAGAGTTCGTTGGTCTTCACAGTGCTGAAGTTTACTCCAATTTTGTTGGCAATCCCTTCGAAGTTAGGGAACATACCGAAAATGCCAATTGAGCCAGTGAGCGTAGTTGGTTGAGCAACAATAGTGTCGGCAATACAACTCATATAATAACCGCCTGATGCAGCATAGTCGGACATAGATACTATAAGAGGTTTTTTAGCGCGGAGTTGTTTGGCTGCAAACCACATTTGTTCAGAGCCAAAAGCACTACCGCCAGGAGAATTGACGCGAAGAACAACAGCTTTTACGTTGTCATTGTCGGCAAGGCGGTTGAGTTCTTTGACAATTTTTTCACTATTCATTTCGCCTTCTGCACCAGAGTCGATGTCGCCAGTAGCATAAAGGACAGCCACTTTGTTCATAGAGAATTTGTCGGTAGAAGGAACATTTTTCATCTTTTTGAGGCTGACGAATTTGATGTTTTCTCCTAAATTTTCTTTGAGAAGAGCAGTGAATTCGCTACGATATTTTAATCCATCGATTAAGCCAAGTTGTATGATATCAGTAGGTTCGCCAAAAATCATACCTTCGTTGACAAAACGGTTTACATTGTCGGCTGAAATAGCGCGTGATGTAGCAATATCTTCTACGATAGCAGACCACATACCATCGAGCATACGTTGGTTTTGGAGGCGGTTAGGTTCGCTGATTTCGTCGAGAATGTAAGGCTCAACAGCACTTTTGAATGTGCCTACTTTGAAGATTTCCATTTTCACACCAAGTTTGTCGAGGGCTTTGTGGAAGAATGGGATTTGAGTTGCCATACCTACTAAGCCAATGGTGCCTTGAGGGTTGAGGAATATAGTGTCGGCAACAGATGCAATCCAATAGGCAGCTTGAGAATAGTTGTCGCCATAGGCATAGACAGGTTTGCCTGACTTGGTTTTGAAGTTTTCGATAAGTGAACGTAACTCTTCGGCAGAAGCAGGAGCAGATGCAAGTGAGCCACAATTGAGATAGAGGGCTTTGATTTGTTCGGAATCAGCAGCTTTGTTGAGAGAAGAACGAAGGTCGTTGAGACCAATAACGGTTTGAGTGCCGTCGATTTGACCGAGCATATAGTCAAAACTATTTTCGTTAACGCGTTCTACGAGTGTTCCTGAAAGATTGATTTTCAATACAGAATTGTCTTGTAATGAGGTTTCGGCTGTGCCTATTGCAGCAAATGCACCGAGCATTGATATTGAAACGATGCCTGATACTACGGAAAATAGAATTAGGGCAACGAATACAGCTAATGTGGTTTTAAAGAAATTTTTCATATTGTTTTTGTTTTTGATAGAATTAATTTTTCTTTTAACAGAAGTACATAATTTTGTTTGTTAGATGATTATGTTTGGTTGGTTTGATTTGTTTTTGTTGGCTGATATTGTTTTTTTAAGTACAAGCTTTGTATTAATTAGTAATGACTTAGGGCATGTACTTTTAAAAAGTAGTTATCCTCGCAAAACATTAAAAACACAAAATAACTTTATTAACCCATAAACATAAAATCTGTACTTATGTTTAAATATTCAAACTTTTGATGAAATCGTTGAGGAGTTCGCATTGTTTGAGTTTGCCGTGGTCGAGGCAGACGCAATCGAAGCGACCGATATTGCAAAGTTTGCGGTCTGGAAGTCGATAGATTTTTTGAATGAATACGTATTTTATGCCTTCTTGACGGAAATCAAGTTCGCTGACGAAAGAGTCGCCTGAGCGAAGAGGGTATTTGTAGGACATCTCGACGCGAGCAACTACAAAGTCGATTTGCTGTTCGTGGAGTGCTGCGAAACTTATATTGTTTTCGATAAGGAATTCATGGCGAGTGTGTTCGTAATAATGCTGATAGTTAGCGTTGTTGACGATGCCTTGTAGGTCGCATTCGTAGTCACGCACGCGAAATTCTAATGAGTATAGCATAGATATTATTTTAACAGAAGTACATATTTTCTATTTTTTGGTTAAAGGTGATGGTTTAGAGGTTAAAGAATATTAGAATTATGTGATATTTGCAAGTTATCTTTAAGTACATGCCTTGTGATTAATATGATTTAGTTTGTACTTAAAAAAATAATTTATCCCATTGAAAATTAGAAAATACGCACTAAATGTGTGAGACAATATAATATATTTGTACTTATGTTAATTTTTAATTCTGATGAGAGTGAGTCCATCGCGCAATGGTAATATTACTTTTTCGACGCGGGAGTCGTTGGCTATGAAGTCGTTGAAGGCTTTAATAGCAATGGTTTGGTGGTCGTTGTGAGCTGGGTGTTCGATTAAGACTTTGCCATCCCAGAGGGTGTTGTCGGCAAGAATTATGCCGCCAGGGTTCATGCGAGGGAGTAGCATGTCGTAGTATTGTTGATAGAGTCGTTTGTCGGCATCGATGAAGGCGAGGTCGAAATTGCCTTCGATTTGTGGAATGATGTCAACGGCATTGCCTATGTGGAGATGTATTTTTTTGCCGTGAGGGGCTGATTTTAGTTGTTCAAGGATGAAATCTTCGAGTTCGTCGTCGATTTCGATAGTATGAAGTTCGCCGTCGGCAGGCAATCCTTCAGCCATGCAGAGAGCCGAATAGCCTGAGTAGGTGCCAAGTTCGATGATGCGGCGTGCGTGGGTTATCTCTACTAATAGTTTGAGGATGCGACCTTGCAAGTGACCAGACATCATGCGAGGATTGATCATCTGCAGATGCGTTTCGCGCACTACATTGTCGAGGTATGCGGGCTGAGGTTCAGAGTGTTGCTCGATGTATTCGTCGATTTGACGATTAGGGTCTTGGGCGTATTTTTCGGCTTGTGAGAGTTTCATTTTCGTTGTTTAGTTTTTAACATAAGTACAAATTTTTTTAGACAGAATGACATAAAGACATAATTTATTCTTCTTGATATATGCCTCGCTGAAACTAATGTTTCATCTTGGCAAAAAAAGACAAATTTTAAAT
>JAZOMI010000028.1:0-30112 GCA_045653825.1 Candidatus Aphodosoma sp.
CGGATAGTACGAATCTTATCAATTTCAGAAACAACCATTTGTAGATTATAGAGCGCTTGAAGACGTTCTTCTACAGAAATTTCTTTAGTTTCAACGTTTTTTTCTGACATATTATTTAATTTTTTAGTATTTATTCATTCACTATACTCTTAATCTTCAATGAGATAAGAATATTTAACAGGGTTTTTATCGCACTCTGCCATTAAGATTGCAAAGTTAATAAAATTTTTTGAAATTTGTTCATAAAAAACCTCTTTTATGCACTGTTCTGATTCAAAATGTCCTATATCAGCAATAACAATCTGATTTTCAGTATTAAAGAAATCATGATACTTCACATCTGCGGTGATATATATCCCTGCTTTTTCGCGCATAGCAAGCGAAAGAAATTCTGCTCCCGAACCACCACAAAGAGCCACTCGCGACACCTTTTTGTCTGTTGTTTTGGTATGACGAATATATTGCACTCCAAGTTTTTCTCTTATATATTGCAGCATTGCGTTTTCGGTAATTTCATTTTCTAGGTCACCCACACAACCTAATCCCATTCGATTATACTCATTAGCCAAAGGCAATACGTCTATCGCTGGTTCTTCGTATGGATGCGCCGTATGAATGGCTGCAACTACCCTGCCTATTTTGTCTTTTGGCACAATCATCTCTATGCGAAGTTCTGGCTCTGTATGCAATTTATCTATCTTACCTACAAAAGGTTTACATCCCTCCGATGCTCTAAACGTACCGTTCCCTTCCGATAAATAAGAGCAACAATCGTATGCTCCAATTGTTCCTGCCCCTGCCATCCACATAGCTTGTCGTACCGCCTCTGCAGATACTTGAGGCACGTATGTCAGCACTTTGTAGAGATAATTCTCCTCTGGTGCCAATACACGAATATTCTTCAACCTCAACTTCTGTGCTATACGGAAATTCACGCCACCCATACATTTATCCATATTCGTATGTGCCGAATATAGCACGATATTATGCTGTATAGCCTTGATAATCACTCGTTCAATATAGTTATGACCCGTCAATTTCTTTATACCCTTAAAAATCAACGGATGGTGCGAAATAATTAAATTTGCCCCTTTTTCAATCGCCTCATCAAGCGTCGCTTCGGTAATATCAACGCACAACAACACTGCCTTCACCCCTTGACTTACATCACCTACCTGTACGCCACTATTGTCCCACGACTCCTGATAAGCCAAAGGTGCCATCTGCTCAATACAAGCTATAACTTCACTTATTTTTGTCATATATTCTCTTTTTTTCAACACACAAAGTTACTAAAAAATATCGAAAAAAGCAAATTTTTGTAACACTATAATTCTCCCACAAATTACACTAATAATTATAAAAAATAAGGTTAAGTCAAAACTTAACCCTATTTACTTATTATTCTATTGGAATCTGAATCACTGACACCCATAATTCTGGATCTTCTTGATTCCATGCCCCATCGACAAAAGAAGTACGCAATAGACCTGCTATTTTATAACCCTGCTCTTCCATATAGGCAAAAGCTTCGGCAATTGATTCATGAAAACGTTCATAAGGTCCAACGTGTTTCATACAAAGTACCTTAGGTACAGCAGCAAAACGCTTAAATTGTATAATAGCGTTATCTACGCCCATTTCTTCTACTTGTTCGCAATATTCAATATCAATATTAGTAGGTCTATACTCCGTGTTATGCTCAATTGTAAAGCAATAACCTGGAAACGAACATTTACATCCAAGGCGATGCATCTCTGGTCCAATTTTATTTACACAGAGCGGTCCAAGTGCCGCATAATTAGCAATTACTTCTCGGTGGCTTGCCACTATAATCTCGGGAAGTGATTGAATACTAAATTTTAGTTTATCCATTTTCTTGATTTTTTTAAGAGTGTTTATCCAGTTGACTAACTGATTCCGTCGCATCACAAGTAGTTGTAGATATTGTTCTGTTTCTTTTATTTTTTTATTTAATTGTTCAATACTTGGCACATGCGTATCTTCTTCATACAATTCTTTAATTTCGTCAAGCGTAAAACCAAGGCGTTGCAATTGACGAATCGTATTAAGACGTTGCATCTGTTCAATATTATAATAACGATAGCCAGTCCATTCATCCACTTCACAAGGAAGCAACAATCCTTTTTGTTCATAGTAACGTAAGGTCTTCACAGTCACTTGCATCATCTGCGAGAACACTCCAATTTTTAACTTTGTTTTTTTCATAATCGCACGATTCTTTTATATGATTTCGAAATCAACTGCAAAGTTAATATATACCCTTTTTTACATACTCGTAATTTTCATCCCCCTAAGACATAGAGAGAATATCGAACTATTTAATTTATGTGCATTATATAAAAAAACGGACACACGAGCCGTGCGTCCCTACAGTGATAAAAATATTTGTGGTATTTGTGAGATTTGTGGGAGGATAATTATTGAATTATAGTAATTGCGCCAGATTCGACAATTATATGACACGAAATACCTATTTCATCCATAAGGGTTTTGTACTTATCAATGTAGCCATACCATACTCCTGCGGTGAGAATTACATGTTTTGGACGAACGAATTCGGTGAATAGTCGCTCCGATGGATATAAGCCTCTATCAATGATAAGATTGTCTATTTCAAGCGGTTGACCACTATTCTGGCGGTAACGGAACACATTATCACGAAGTATAAGATACGACTCATTATCAAACATAAAAGTATTGACAGTTAGCGCAGTATCAGTTACAACAATAGGCTCAACGCATGAATATTTAAGCCAAGTACGCTCAAGACGTTCTGTAGCAAAATCGGGTTGATTAGTATACAAAACATTCTCATCGCCATCAAATATATTGACAACAAGTCGATTTGTTTCGGGAATAATAAGTGCTTGTCGTTGTGATAAATATACATTATTTACCGAAAACGCAAATACGAAAACGCAAACCGACAAACCAAAGTAAAGAGGTGCTCGGAATCGTTCGGCAAAGGTATGACGCATCTCAATCCAATTCACACCACAAAGAATCACTAAATACAGCAAAAATGTCTCTATGAGAGATAGATATATTTTAGTAGTCGAAAAAGGAATGGCAACTATAAGGTTTATAATCCACTCAAACATACCTACAAAATGACTCATCAACCACCCTGCACCGATACCGATATACGGAATATAACTCAACCCCAACAACAATACACCTCCAAGAAAAAGAATTGGAGCAAAGGCAGTTACAAATAGATTGGAGATGATAAAATAGATAGGCAGTTGATTGAATTGATATATGACAATCGGCAATGTGAGTATTTGAGACGATACGGTAACTGCGACAGATGAAAGTAGCCAACGGAGAGGTCGTGATTTGAAAGTCAATATTCGTTTATAGACCAATGAATAGAAATAGACTATACCTATAACCGCCAAATAACTAAGTTGGAAGCCTACGTCAAACAGCGTATTTGGATTGCAGAGCAACAATATAGTAGCAGAGAAAAACAAGGCGTGTTTTATTCTATATTTCTCCCCTATCACTTTGAAAATCAACATCATCGAGAACATAAACGTAGCACGTACTACCGAAGGTGCAAGTCCCGTAAGCAGAGCATACGACCACAATATTACTAAACCCAAACAAACCATAATCCACCTGCGACGATATGGCAATATACTCATCAACCACATAATAATCAAGAATATAAAGCCTACATGCATACCGCTCACTACCAATATATGCGACACTCCAGCGGCAGAGAAAGTATCTTTCACATCATTCGACAACAATCCCTTCTCGCCCAAAGTTATAGCAGAAATAATAGCCAACCTACTACCCTCTAATCCAACCGATTCGAATTGGCGAATCAGCTTATTACGCAACACATAACTACATTGAACGAACCCACGAGGTTGTTCGGTAGAGAGATACTTTATGTTATTGCTACCAAGATACGCAACTCCACACAATCCATTACGAGCAAGATATTTGCCATAATCAAAACCTTCTAAACCATTGTCGGTTGGACGCAGTATCTTGCCATTAATCAAGTATCTATCACACAATTGAGGTGTATGCTCCAGCGAATCGGTATAGAAATTTAATAGCACATCATACCCTATTAAACTCTGGGCAACAGAATCAGTTGCATAAACTATTTCGGCTTCGGCACGATAATATATGCTTTTAGAGATAGGCGTAGTTTTCAGTTCTACTATATAAGAATGAGTATCACGAGAAAGTTCGGGCATACGAGTTTGGCGCAATAGCCAACCACCTGACCCAAATAACAATAGCGACCATGCGCAAATAAAAATCCATCCTCCGAGTCGATTGACACGGAGAATGGACAATATCATAACAGATAACCCTACGACTATCGAGCCAAGAAATACATTAGAGTCAATAGTAGTATATTCAGCCACAATGATGCCTAATGAAATAAGTAAGAATAGCCGTGCGAATGTAGTGTCAAAATAGTTTTTCGACACCCATCGAAAGGATTTATCTATGTTGGTCACGAAGTAAGTCGTTAACTGATTTCACAGGGTTGAATGTTTCGATAGGCACTTCAACGAAGATAGTATTCCAATCGCTCATAGCACCATTCCACAAACCAGGCAACTCTAACACCTTGATGTCGATACCATTCTTAGACTTCATAGAGATGAAACCTGTTTTAGGGTCAACATGGTTGAGAAGGTTGAATTTCTCGCCTTTGTAGTTGCGCACCGCACAAACCAAATCAACAGGATTGAAGTGTGTTGAATTCTTCATGCAATCCATAGCCTCTTGATTGTTTTTGTCGATTTGCGAACTTTCAAGGATTTGAGGAGATGTAGTGCTATCGCTGTTATAAGTAAGGTAAGGACCACCACCTGGCTCGCCTTCGTTCTTCACCATACCGCAGATACGAATAGGACGATTGAATTTGCCACGCAAGTACTCTTTCAAATCGAGCGCAGACATATTCTTAGCCTCGTCAGAACCAATACACAATACCTGTTCGGTATACGCAAGCATCACGGCAAGACGTTCGTCTGACACTTCTCCTTCGAGTTCGTTCAAAAAACCAAACACTTGGTTTTGCACACGCACAAGAAGACCTGCAATCACTTGTTTATAATCAATTGTAGCTTGTTTCAAACGGTCTGGCACCACGTTGTCGATATTCTTGATGAAGATAACATCGCCATCGAGGTCGTTAAGGTTCTCGATAAGTGCACCGTGACCACCTGGACGGAACAAGATTGAGCCATCTTCGTTGCGGAAAGGCATATCGTCAAGACCAACAGCAAGTGTGTCAGTCGAAGGTTTTTGAATAGAGAACGTTACGTGATAGCGCACTTTGAACAAATCCTCATAGCGAGGGAGTTCGCTCATAAGATGTTGTTTGAAAAATTCAATATGCTCAGGCGATACAGTGAAGTGGATTTTCACTTCATTGTTGCGATTAGTTGTATAAAGAGCACCTTCAACGAGGTGTTCTACAAACGCAGTGCGCACATATTGAGGGTATTTGTGGAATTGCAACAAACCTTTAGGCAAATTACCATAATTAAGACCTTCAACATGAAGCAATAGGCGCACGATGTCTTTATAGCGTTTAGCCTCTACCAATTCTTGAATAGAGAGCCCCTCTTCTGCCATACAAACGCGGTTAAGTGCTTCATAAAAAGCAAAATTCTCACGTTCTACAAAGAATTTTTCGATATAAGCATTATTTGGCTCAGTAGCATCAGAATTTTCGAATTCGAACAAGTCTTTGAACATACGACTTGCTGCACCAGATGCAGGAACCATTTTAATAATGTCGCCTTCACCTTTTAGGTATTCGCGCCAATCACTGATAAGTTGTTCACGTTCACTGTCATCCAAACACAATATTCCATTACCAATAGCGGCAGCACCTTTTATTTTCAAAAACGGATAACCATTTTTAAGGTCATTTACTTGAGTTTCGGCCTTTTCGAGAGTGATACCGATAGACTCAAATTGTTGAACATCTTGTGTTGTAAACATAGTATTGAGAGTTTAGAGTTTAGAGTTTAGAGATTAATGTATAGTGTATAGTGTATAGTGTATAGTGTATAGTGATTAGAGTTTAACACTGCATGGTTCCCTATACTCTAAACACTATACTCTAAACTATTAAATTACTTTTTACCTTTTTTCTCTTTTTTATTTTTGACACTTACATCTTCTTTGTATGTCCAAATATCTTTTTTGAAGACTAAAGCATCGTATGAACCATCTGGAGCCTTAACTTCTTTGCCGTCTGCAGTTTGACGAGCTGGTACTAAATGGTCAAATGTGATAGTTTTCTTTTTCTTGTTGTACTCCAATGTCATTTGAGCATTTTTATCATATTCAAATACAACACGGTGTTGTTTCTTTTTGCCAGTCCATGGTGTTATAAATGATGGAGCTCCTAATTTAATTGCTTTTTTAGAGAATGACATCACATCAATAACTTTGTGTTGAGTTTCGCCATCTGTTGAAGTCATAAGACCAAACACGAGATACATCTCTTTGTCTTTGAATTTAATTGGGTGGATATCATAATACAATGCGCCATACCAATCTTTTTCAGCCACATATCCTGTTGTAGCTGGTATTTTTGATTCTCCTTGCGACATTAAATACACAGCATTATAATCATAATGTTGAAATAATGCATAATATTGAGGTGTTCCGTCCGACAACAAAATGTTCCATGTGTACATATGAATTTGATTATCAGATGAAAGTATTTTACCCACATTTTTCAATGAAGGGAAATCATACCAGAAGTCATCTGCTTCAAACAAAGCATCAAGCATTTTGTGTTGAATTTGATTTGCTAATTGAGTCTTTTTGTTATCATCATTAGTTTTTTCGATTTGAGAAAAAAGATTTTTAATCTCTTTCTCAATCTTTCCTTGAGCAAAAATTGCCGATGTTGCCATGATAGCAACAAATAATAGAACGAACTTTTTCATAATGTATTATTTTTTTAATAGATTTATAATTCAACATGCATACGCCAGCACCAAATATGGCGAGGATTACTTGGGTCGTTAATACGCTCTGCGTCAGGATTAGGGAAACGATTTGCACCATCGCATGCCATATAGTCTTGCCATGGCAATATTGCCCACATACTTTTACTATTAACGTGCATATTGACAATTTGTTGTGCAAGTTCAGGAGATAAATCTTCTGGTGCTACCCCACCTTGATGCAAAATATTATTATAGAACCATTGTGTGTTCTCACGATTTTCGCGCCACCACATACGCATAGGACTTGTGTCATGCGTACCTGTACAGCAAACCGACAAGTAAGGCACATTATTCAAATCCACATAGCGTTGTGTGGTCTCTTTTGGCATACGTTGCACTTCGAGTGAGAGAATTTGCAATTGTCCCATCACATTAGGCACACATGCAGGTACCATACCCAAGTCTTCGCCACACACCAACATATCTGTCGTATTCAACAAAGCAGGTAATTTGCGCATAGCCTCCGAACTCCATTGATTTGTATGTCGATGATAGAAATATTCGTCGTGAATGCGTTGGATACACCATTTTTCGTGGTCAGACAATTCGGCAAACGATTGCGATTTCATCACGTTGATACGTGGATGATAATACCCTGCATTTGCGCGGTCTTCGATGAAAATCACTTCGCAATATAGCGACAACAATTTATCGAGAATATCGGTATGCTTAGGCAATAAACCATTGCGCACAAAACTATCTTCCAACTTACGTTGTGTGTCATATTCTGGTTTGAACACATAGCGGTCGTGACTGCGATTATTGAAATATGCACCAATAATCTCCTCTGTATCGCCCGCGAATAGACTATATAAATTATGTTTTGTTACATACGGTATTGTATAACGGTCGCGGTCGAACCAAAAACCGTAATGTTCTATTTCTGAGACTGACAAAGGCATCGAAGGATTAAAATAGCCTAACAATCCCCATACACAATCGGTAGGAATTTCCCAAATACGGAAAAATCCGAGTATGTGGTCTATACGGAAAGCATCGAAATAACGACCCATATTCTCGAAACGCGACATCCACCAAGCATATTTGTCTTTCGCCATCTCAGCCCAGTTGTAAGTTGGGAATCCCCAATTCTGACCTGTTACCGAAAAATCATCAGGTGGTGCACCTGCTTGTTTGTCGAGATTGAATAATCGTGGATTTACCCATGCATCAACACTCGTTGCACTAATACCAATTGGCAAGTCGCCTTTCACCACAACGCCTTTCGAATGTAAATATTTGATAGCCTCACAGAGTTGAGCATCAAGCGAGAATTGAATGAAATAATACAACTCTACTGTCTTTTTGTTTCTCTTAATGAACGCATCTCGTTTAGCCTCTGCATATTCGGTATATTCGCCCCATTTTGCATAGTTATCTGTACCAAAACTATCTCTCAAACAAGAGAATACCGCATAATCTTTCAACCAATGAGCATTCTCTTTCACGAACGATTTAAATGTTTTATCAGCAACTATTTCGTCGTATCGTTCAGCAAAAATATCACGAATATAATTCCATTTCAATTCGTTCACAGCCGAATAGTTAATAGCCGATAATTCGTTGAGTTCTTTTGCCTTAGCACGATACTCTTTCATCTTTGACGAACTATCCAACTTGCCTAATGCCTCCATATTTAGATACATAGGATGCAAAGCATACACCGAATTGGCACGATATGGATACGAATCCAAATCGGTATGTGACGATGTTGTATCGTTGATTGGGAGTATCTGTATCAATTTATGACCACGAGCCACAGCCCAATCTGCCATGCGTTTCAAATCTAAAAATTCGCCTACACCCCAACTTTTCTTACTACGCAACGAGAATACAGGTATTGCAACACCTGTACCGTGCCAATTATAGTCGATACGTATCGAGTTAGAGAACACTTTCGTTCCTGACACCAATGGCATACGGCGGTTTTCACCCAATTCCCATTTTACTACGGCATTAGTAGCTCGGTCATAAACCACAAATTTATATTCTGCATGAGTAAGATATGCGTCAGCAGGCAATTTCATCCACCACCAGCCACCAGCCGAAGGCGTCAATGCTACTTTGCGCGACTCATCCCAATTGCCCAAAAACTCTTGATTGCCAAGCACTGCCACACCTTGCTCTGGCAATACACCTGGAGCATTAAGCATCAACAACACCTCAGCTTTCTTCAATCGAGGCAATGCTTTTTCATCTTTTTGACGCATAAGACATTCAGTGAACGCCTTAGTTTCGAATACCGAACGCACTTCTCTATATCCAAACTCATCTTCTACATCTATATCACCTTCATGCGCAGGCAAATAGCGGTATTTAGGCGAATCGAACACTTGAGTGTCATCTGCATTCACCAACACGTATTGATAGCGTATGGCCTTTGTTTTAGGCAATTCGAACTCAGCAGTCCACACCGCATTATGATAATACGACATAGCATGCATCTCATCACCTATTTTTATATATAAATTCTGTCCAAATTTAGTCGGACAATACAACTTAAATGTTATCATATTCTATCCTCCGCATTTTGAGTATCCACAGTTGCTACAAACGAGGCAACCCTCTTTCATCACAATTGTATGTTGATGACACTCAGGACACTCCATCGACGCCATTTCTGTGCCGTCAGGAATATATTTCTTCAATGCACGTTCTACACCTGCTTTCCATGTGTTGATCGACTCGCTATCCAACTGAAGACTACCTACCAATTTCACTACTTGGTCGA
Source organism: Candidatus Aphodosoma sp. (assembly GCA_045653825.1). GTDB lineage: Bacteria > Bacteroidota > Bacteroidia > Bacteroidales > Paludibacteraceae > Aphodosoma. The sequence continues at coordinate 9,769 of JAZOMI010000028.1, forward strand.
TTGGCATACCATAGCGCAACACACCCGAAATCAATTTTGCGTAGTTCCAATACTCTTTGTCGAATTTATGCGAAAGTCCTTCAACTGTAGTCTTATAACCACGAGTATTCTTATATTGGAAGTCGTAACGGCGGTTACCTTCATCATCGGTTGTCTTAATAATCTTACCCTCTGTCACTGATTTAGGCAACAATATACCCTCTTCGTCGTCGGCAATACCTGTAAAGATTTCGTAAGGGCGACCATCTTTTAAGCCTACGAATGCAATCCATTTCTCTTTTTTATTCTGAAATCGCACGATGTCGCAATTCAATTCTTTTGGACGTTCGTATTCCGACATCGAGAAGCATACGCAACGTTTGTCGTCTTTTTTCTCTTCATCTTTCTTCGACACCGACACCAATACACCCGAACGTGAGCCATCGCGATAGATTGTACATCCTTTGCAACCCGACTTCCATGCTTCGAGGTATAGTTGCGATACCAACTCTTCTGTAGCCGTAGCTGGCAAATTGATAGTTACACTGATGCTATGGTCAACCCATTTCTGTACACGACCTTGCATCTTCACTTTTTGCAACCAGTCAATGTCGTTAGATGTTGCTTTATAATAAGGTGAACGAGCAATAATCTCATCCAACTCCTCTTGCGTATAGTTTTTCTCTGTGTCAATACCATTCACGCGCATCCATTCTGCGAATTTGTGGTGGAACACAATATATTCTTCGAATGCATCACCTTCTGGGTCAATAAAGTCAACACGCACATTCACATCGTTAGGGTTCACTTTCCTGCGACGTTTATACACAGGCATAAATGCAGGCTCAATACCCGAAGTTGTCTGTGTCATAATACTTGTAGTGCCTGTTGGCGCAATAGTCAAACATGCAATATTACGACGACCATATTTAACCATATCTTCATACAACGCTGCATCTTGCGATTTAATACGAGCTACGAATGGGTTGTTTTCCTCACGTTTAGCATCATATACTTCAAACGCACCACGCTCTTTTGCCATCTGAACGCTCGAACGGTATGCTTCAACAGCTATCACGCTATGCACTTTTTCCGAAAATTCTGTAGCCTCCTCAGTTCCATAACGCAATCCCAATGCAGCCAACATATCGCCTTCGGCTGTTACACCTACGCCCGTACGACGTCCCTTCAATGTCTTGTGCATTATCTTCTCCCACAATTCATATTCGGTACGTTTCACTATATTATCCTCTGGATCTGATTGGATTTTCTCAAGTATCTTTTCGATTTTCTCAATCTCGAGGTCAATAATATCATCCATTATGCGTTGTGCCAATCTCACGTGTTTGCGGAATAAATCGAAGTTGAAATATGCCTCAGCCGTAAACGGATTTTCTACGTATGAATATAGGTTAATAGCCAACAAACGACAACTATCGTAAGGACACAATGGTATTTCGCCACAAGGGTTAGTCGAAACTGTACGATAGCCCAAATCAGCATAACAATCTGGCACCGACTCGCGCAAAATAGTATCCCAAAACAATACTCCAGGCTCAGCACTACTCCATGCGTTATGAATAATCTTGTCCCACAAAGCCTTAGCATTTGTTTTTTTAGTTACTATTGGCTCGTTCGAATATACAGGATATTGTTGTATATATTCCTCTTCGCTCTCAACAGCACGCATAAAATCATCATCTATCTTCACCGACACATTTGCACCCGTAACCTTACCTTGCACCATTTTAGCATCAATAAATTTCTCAGAGTCAGGGTGTTTGATAGCCACCGACAACATCAACGCGCCACGACGACCACCTTGAGCCACCTCACGAGTCGAATTTGAATAACGCTCCATAATTGGCACAATACCAGTCGATGTCAATGCCGAGTTCTTCACAGGCGAACCTTCAGGACGAATATGAGTCAAGTCATGACCCACACCACCACGACGTTTCATCAATTGCACTTGCTCTTCATCAATTTTGAAGATACCACCATACGAGTCAGCCAAACCATCCACGCCAATCACAAAACAGTTCGACAACGACGACACTTGGAAGTTGTTGCCAATACCCGTCATCGGACTACCTTGTGGCACGATATAACGGAAGTGGTCGAACAAATCAAACAACTCTTGTGCGCTAAGCGAATTAGGATATTTACCCTCAATGCGCGCAATCTCGTTAGCCAAACGCCAGTGCATATCAGCAGGCGTACGTTCATACAAATTGCCTTGCGAATCCTTCAAGGCATACTTATTTACCCATACTTGAGCAGCCAACTCATCGCCACCAAAGTACTCCTTCGAAGCTACACGAGCCTCTTCTTCATTGAATTTTATCTGTTCCACGGTATATTTATTAGTGTTTAGTTACTAGTTATTAGTTAAAAGTCTATAGTCAATGGTCGTTTCTCCCTTTGGTCGATAGGACGCAGCGTGCTGCGTCCCTACTGTTGTCTGTTGACTGTTGAGTTTATTTTAGATAACTTTTTGTAAATCATTTTCAAAAAAGTTTTCCAAAACCGCACATTTCATGCAACAAATAACCTTGCAAAAATACTACTTTTTTATAACATAACAAAAGAAAAAACAACTTTTTTTCACAAAAGTTACTAACACCCTAAAACTTGCAATTATCACTAATAATTGCAAATTTTATAAGAAAAAATCAACATTAAATCCTTTTTTTTTACTATCTTTGCAAATTAAATATCAAACAAAATCTCTATGCGACGTAAAATCAACCCAATACTACAATTATTGGTTATCATATACCACATCACAATATTCCTACCTTTAGGAATACTCACTACTATAATCTGTTGTGGCATAGTCGTCATACAACTCCCCATCGCAGGTAATGCCAAATGGGGCAATTATCCTGCAAAAGCATGGGCTCGAATTCTCACAATTCTCTCGCTAGTGCGAGTTAAAGTGCGTGGAACTCAAAACATTGACCCAAACGGCTCATATATTTTCGTAGCCAATCACCAAAGTCTATTCGACATGCCACTCGTCTATGGTTGGCTCAAAAACAACTTCAAATGGATAATCAAAAAAGAGTTTCGCAAAATGCCTATAATGGGCAAAACTTGCGAACTTATGGGACATATTTTCATTGATCGCTCCAATCCTATGCGCGCAAAACAAAGTCTCGAGCAAGCAAAACAAAGCATAATCGATGGCAAAAGTTCTGTTTTCCTATTCCCCGAAGGCACTCGCACTCGCAACGGACAAGTTGGCCGATTCAAGCGAGGCGCATTCACCATCGCTCGCGACCTCCATCTTCCTATCGTGCCAGTCTCTATTATTGGTGCCTACGAAGCTTTACCGAAGGGGTTTAATTGTATTACACCAGGCGTAATTCGCATGGTGATACACAAACCAATCGACACTACCCATCTAACCGACGATAACCTCAACGAAACTATCGACCTAGTGCGCACTACCATCATCGAAGGCACAAAAAAATAACTCTACTATAAACGAAAAACACAAAAAAAACACTGTATTATGAAACACTTAACAAAACTTTTTTCAATCATCTACTCTACATTTATCTTCGTTCCATTGGCTATAATTATCAGCACGATTATTTTCATTCTGATAATTATCATGACACCCATCGCCGGCGAAAGCAAATGGGGCTACTATCCTGGTCGAGTATTAGGACGCATCATGTGTACATTAGCTCTCACTCGCGTGAAAATCATAGGCAACGAAAACATCGACCCCGAAAAATCCTACATCTTTGTTGCCAACCACCAAAGCATGTTCGACATATTCCTCGTATATGGCTACCTCAACGCCAAATTCAAATGGATTATGAAACAAGAGATACGCAAAACTCCTCTCCTCGGCAAAGCATGCGAATCAATGGGACACATCTTTGTTGACCGCTCTAACCCTATGCGCGCACAAAAAAGTCTCAAAGAAGCCGAAGGACGCCTACTCCAAGGCCACAACTCTATCTTCCTCTTCCCCGAAGGCACTCGCTCGGCAAATGGCAAAGTCGGACGCTTCAAACGTGGTGCATTCACCATCGCTCGCGACCTTCATTTTCCAATCATCCCGGTCTCAATATCCGGAGCTCACAACGTATTGCCTAAAGGCGGTTGGCATATCACACCAGGCACAATCACAATGACTATCCACCAACCTATCGACACTACCAACCTCACCGACGACAATCTTAACGAAATGGTTGATAATGTAAAAGAAATCGTTACACAAGGCGTCAAAACAAACAGAAAATAATGAAAAAAATATTACTAATCGTGATGATTATGCATTCTGCGCTATGCATTATGCATGGTCAGCAATACTCCATCAAGTCCAAAAAAGCCATAAAGCTCTATCAAGAGGCAAAAGGTGCACAATACCCATCCGACAAGATTGCTCTACTCAATCAAGCCATTGCCAAGGAACCTCTATTCACCGAGGCATATTGGGAACTTGCTCGCATCTACATTGCCCTCGACACCATCGAGACTGCCATCTCTACAGTCGAATCTGCCAATCAACTCAACACTCCTATGGTCGACGACACTAAGATTCGTCTTTCAAAACTCTACTACCGCATTGGCGAATACCAATTGGCACTCGATAAATTAGGCGAAGTCAACAATCCCTACTATTTCTCACAAGTGGCATTGCTCAAGCCCGACTACGAATATGCCGCCTCGCTCAAAGCCAATCCTATCGAGTTCAAACCTCACAATCTCACTTACGTCAACACCATTCACGACGACTATTTTCCAAGCATCACTGCCGACGGACTCATGATATCTACCACCGTACTCACTCCTAAATGGATGGGCGACGCACCTATGCAACATCAAGAAGATATGTACGTCAGCCATTGGAATGGCTCTAAATGGTCCTATAGCGAACCTCTCCCTGCCCCTATGAATGGCTACGGAAACGAAGGCTCACAATCGTTCTCTGCCGACGGTCGCTATATGTTCTTTGTGCAATGTAGCAACAAAGAGAATGTTGGTTCATGCGACATATACTACTCTATTCGCAAAGGCAACAAATGGTCAAATCCTATCAACCTTGGCGAACCAGGCAACTCTCGCTATTGGGAAAGCAACCCCGTAATGTCACCCACAGGTGATATGATCTACTTCACATCCAACCGTCCCGGAGGCCTAGGAGGCAAAGACATCTGGTGCGTACAAGTTTACATTGACGACTACGGCTACCTAAAAACCTACAATCCACAACCACTCGGCAAACCAATCAACACCCACAAAGACGAATTTGCCCCATTCATGCACGCCGACAACCACACCCTCTACTTCTCTTCCGACGGACACAAAGGGCTCGGCGGACAAGACATTTTCCTTTCCGTTCGCAACAACGACGGCACTTGGTCGCAACCCCAAAATCTCGGCTACCCAATCAACACCAATGGCAACGAATCTGGCTTCGTAATCAACGGTCTTGGCAATAAGGCCTACTTTGCTTCCGACCAATTAGAGAATAAAGGCATGAAACTCGATATCTACGAAATCGACCTTCCTATCGCAATCCAACCTCGCACACGCATGGTCTACTCTCCAGGTCGAGTTTACGATATCCAAACTGGCAAACCGCTCCAAGCTCGCGTCGAAATATTCGAAGGCTCAACCAATAACAAACACTTCGAATCTATCACCGACGCTACCGATGGCTCTTTCGTTGCCTTTCTCCCTGAACAACAAAACAACTCCTCACTCCTCACTCCTAACTCCTCATTAATATATGCTCTCAGTGCCCAACGCGAAGGCTACCTCCCTTATACTATGTCTGTTACCACGCCTGGCGACAGCATCCTCGTCGGTCTTACTCGCATAGCCGTAGGCAATTCTGTCACACTCAACAACCTCTATTTCGATTACGACTCCGACGAAATCCTACAAAACTCTAATGCCGAAATCGAACGTCTCGCACTATTCCTCAAACGCAACAAACAGGTACACATCGAAATCGTTGGTCACACCGACAATCAAGGCTATGCATCATACAATCTCGACCTCTCTCGTCGTCGTGCCGCTGCTCTCTTAAATGCTCTTATCAAAAAAGGCATCGCAGCCGACCGCCTCACCTCTCGTGGCATGGGTAGTCAATCTCCTGTCGCAACCAACGACACCGAAGAAGGTCGAGCCCAAAACCGTCGCGTAGAAATCCTAATCACAGAATCAAAATAACAATTTCTCACTCCTAACTCCTCATTGATTATGAATCCATTCATTGTTATTGGCATCATCGCAATCTATTTCGCCGTAATCTTTGCTGTTAGTTTCATATCATCGCGCAAAGGCTCGTCATCCGATTTCTTCCAAGGTGGCAAGTCATCTCCATGGTGGGTTGTAGCCTTCGGCATGATTGGCACTACTCTTTCTGGCGTTACATTCATCTCCGTACCGGGCATGGTGGCAGGCGCAGCCAAAATGACCTATTTCGAGGTCATTCTCGGCAATTTCTTGGGCTATATCCTCATCATGCACTTCCTTCTCCCTCTCTACTATCGCCTCAACCTCACCTCTATATATGGCTATATCCAACAACGCATCGGACATACATCCTACAAAACAAGTGCCGTTCTCTTCCTCATTTCCAAACTCATAGGTGCTGGGTTCCGACTTTTCATCGTGGCTCTCGTGCTACAAATCACCGTCTTCGAGCCTCTCGGTCTTCCTTTCGCACTCAATGCCATCATCTCCGTATTTCTCATCTGGGCTTACACTGTCAAAGGTGGCATCAAATCTATCGTATGGACCGATATGATTCAAACATTCTTCCTCATCTTTGCCGTGGTATTCACCATATTTGCTATTAAAAACGAACTTGGTATGTCGTTCTTCGAAATGACATCTGTCATCGGTTCTAACTCTCAATTCCAACTATTCGATTTCTCTAACTTTTGGGGCAACAACAACCATTTCTTCAAGCAATTCATCTCTGGTGCATTCATCACTATCGTTATGAGTGGCCTCGACCAAGATATGATGCAAAAAAACCTCAGTCTCAAGAACGTACACGAGGCTAAAAAAAACTTTATGTCTTTCAGCATTGCCTTCGTTCCTGTCAATTTCATTTTCCTCTCTCTCGGTGTCCTATTCGTTATCTATATGAACGCCAAAGGCATCGCAATACCTGCCAAAACCGACGAAATCTATCCTCTTTTGGCTACCAACTATCTCTCTTATTCCGTAGCCATCTGCTTCATACTCGGTATAATAGCCTCTGCATTCTCATCTGCCAACTCTGCCATCATTGCCATGACTACATCGTTTATGGTCGACATCTATGGTACTAATGACAAAGACGAACGCACGCTCAATCGCACACGCGTGCTTGTCCACACAGCCATGGCTGCCCTACTTGCAGGCATCGTCATCCTCTTCAACCTCTTCAACGACGACAGTGTAGTCAATGCCATATTCAAATTCGCAGGCTACACCTACGGACCATTGCTCGGACTCTTCGTCGTTGGTATGTTCACCAAATGGAACATCCGCGACCGCCTCGTGCCTATCGTAGCCACACTCTCAATCATCGCCACCGTACTCATCGACCGCCACTCAGTCGAACTCCTCTGGGGCTACAAATTCGGCTTCGAAATCCTCCTCCTCAACGGTATCCTCACCATCCTCGGACTCCTCCTCTGCCGAACAAAAAAATAAGCGCATAAGTCAAAAAAAATAACAATATAACACACAAAAACAGCGACTAACCCACCACGAATTAGTCGCTGTTTTATTATCATTATATACAATAACTTATTAAAATATAAAAATTCCTCACTTCTCATTCCTCATTCCTAACTCCTCACTATCAAATGGCACCAAATCATCCACAGCCTCCCCTCTCGCCAATCGCTCACGTATCATAGTCGACGATATCGGATATAGCGGAGCATCGAGCCACTTCATCTGTGGAAATTTCGCCTTATCCACCTCCACACCCTCACGCGGATAAACATATATCTCATAATCCCTCAATATCTCATCATAACAATACCAATGGTCAAATATCGCATAATTATCAGCCCCTACCAATAAAGAGAATTGACAATCCTTGTATCGTTCTGATAGTATTCGCAAGGTATTCACCGTATAACTCGGTATCGGCAAATGAAACTCCACATCACACACTGAAAGGCGCGTATTATGCTTCGTAGCCTCACAAGCAAGTCGATAACGCAACTCATCATCCCACAAATCAGCCCTCTTTTTCAACGGATTCTGGGGCGATACCACATACCACAACTCATCAATATCCGTATGCTCTAACAAATACTCTCCCAACCCAATATGCCCATTATGTATCGGATTAAACGACCCAAAATACAACGCAATCTTTTTCATTATTTAAGAAATTCAGTTACCACACGAATAGTCTCCTCCACAGCCTCATCAAGATTATCATTCACGATACACACATCAAATTTCGGAGCAAACTCCATTTCCCATTCAGCCTTAGCCAATCGTTTTTCAATCATTTCAGCCGAATCCGTAGCACGTCCCACCAATCTCTCGCGTAGCACCTCTACGCTCGGTGGTTGCACAAACACAGCCAATGCCCTCTCACCGTAATACTTCTTAATATTCAATCCACCAACCACATCCACATCAAACAACATGTGCTGACCCTTAGCCAATTTACCATCTATCTCGCTTTTCAACGTGCCATAATAACAACCCGAATACACCTCCTCATACTCCACGAACTCATCATTTGCTATTTTTGCACGAAACTCATCAGGCGTCAAAAAATAATACTCAACCCCATGTTGTTCTGCTCCACGAGGTGCACGGCTTGTAGCCGAAATCGAAAAACCAAAATCAAAACCAGCCTCCTTCAACTTGCCAATAATAGTACTCTTACCACTACCCGAAGGAGCCGAGAATATAATCAATTTACCATTCATAACCAAAATATCTATTATTTAATCTCTAAAATCTATACACCAATCTTTCAGTTGCAAAGTTACAAACTATTGTAATTGAAACCAAACATTTTTCAATCCAATTTTCAACTATTTTTCAAAATCACAGATAAAAATTTGATAAACAACAAGTTCAATAAGGCTATTTTTTAATTCATTCCGACAATCCCAAATACACACCATTTTTTCGCTAAAGGCTCAAAGACTGTTGACGATTAACACAACAAAAATTTCAAATTCTGTGCTAAAATATTTTTCTAAAAAACTCTTATTTTCTCTTTGTTAAAATCTTGAATAATTCACAAAAAAATCGTAACTTTGCAACATATTAAAATATAGAGAACCATGCTTTACTAGTCTCTATTTACTATTCACTCTTTACTATTCACTAAATAAAATGCTTCACTCAATGACAGGCTTCGGCAAGGCCTCTTGTGAATACAACAACAAGAAAATTGTCATCGAAATCAAATCACTTAACTCTAAACAATTAGACGTACAAACTCGCATTGCAGCTCTCTATCGCGAGAAAGATATTGAACTACGCAATGCTATTGCCACCCGCCTCGAACGTGGCAAAATTGACCTCTCGCTCTATATCGAAGATGCAGGCGCAACTGCGGCTACTCGCATCAATCAAGCTGTGGTGGAAAACTATCGCGACCAAATCAACGACACTTGCGCTGCGCTTGGTATGCCTGTGCCTACGAACATGATGGAGGTTATCCTACGCATGCCTGAAGTTTTGAAAACCGAATCGGCTGTACTCGACGAAGAGGAATGGAACGTAATCCTACGCCTACTTGACGAGGCTTTTGCTCAAATCGAAGCCTTCCGCATCCAAGAAGGTCGCTCGCTACAAAATATGTTTATCGACAAAATCAACCGCATTGGCACACTACTTGCAGAAGTAGAACCATACGAAAGTGAACGTCTCACTAAAATCAAATCACGTATCGAAGAAGGCCTTAAAACTCTCGAAGACAAAATCTCGGTTGACCGCAATCGCCTCGAACAAGAAATGATATTTTACATTGAGAAGTTAGATGTAAACGAAGAAAAAGTACGCCTTCGCAATCATCTCAAATATTTCATCGAAACTATGGACAAAGAGCATGCACCTGGTAAAAAACTTGGTTTCATCGCACAAGAAATGGGTCGCGAAATCAACACCCTCGGCTCAAAATCAAACCATAGCGAAATGCAAATCATCGTCGTAAAAATGAAAGACGAACTTGAACAAATCAAAGAACAAGTGTTAAATGTTTTATAAATTATGATACTCCCAATTTACTTACTCGGACAACCTGTCCTCCGCAAAGAGACCGAAAATATCACTGCCGACTACCCTAACCTCGCTGAGCTACTCGACAATATGTTCCAAACTATGTACAATTCTGATGGTGTGGGACTTGCAGCTCCTCAAATCGGTCTTGCTATTCGCCTATTTGTCATCGACGCAACTCCAATGAAGGAGGATTTCCCTGAAATCGAAACTGCTAAACGAGTATTTATCAACCCCGAAATCATCGACCACAGCGAGGAGACTATCGCCTACGAAGAAGGTTGTCTCAGTGTGCCTGGAATTCACGAAAAAGTAACTCGCCCTACCGAAGTGACTGTGCACTATTTCGACGAAAACTTTGTAGAACACACCGAAACATTCAAAGGCTTCTTTGCTCGCATCGTGCAACACGAATACGACCACCTCGAAGGCCATGTGTTCACCGACCGTGTATCACCACTCCGCCGTCAAATGATTGGAGGCAAACTCCAAAACATCCAAAAAGGCAAAGTGCGTTGCGCATACAAAACAAAATGATATATTGTCAACGGTCAATAGTCTATAGTCTACGGTCGCCATCCAGATTTGTCTATTGACTGTTGACTTCTAAATAAAAAACCACAAAATCTTATTATTATGAAAACAAAAGCAATCGTTCCAATCCTTATTGGAGCTCTCATGGGCGTACTATGCTCTAAAGCCGAAGCGTGCACAGGTATCACGCTTACAAGTGCCGATGGCACAACTATCGTTGCCCGCACCATCGAATGGGGAGGTACTAATCTCAACAGCATGTATGTGGTAGTACCTCGCGGACACACCACTCAGTCCTACACTCCTACTGGCGTAGATGGCATGATGTTCACAGCTCGACATGGTTATATCGGTCTTGCCGTAGAGCAACAAGAATTCGTAACCGAAGGTCTCAATGAGCGCGGACTATCTGCTGGACTATTCTATTTTCCTCACTTTGGAGAGTATGTTCCCTACAACCCCGACAACAAGCAAAACACCATCTCCGATTTCCAACTCGTATCATACATCTTAGGCGAATGTGCCACGATTGAAGAGGTAAAAGAGGCGGTTGCAAACATCGACATCGTCAATATTGACCCTCGAGCTTCGACTGTGCATTGGCGTTTCATCGATGCTATAGGGCATCAAGTGGTAATGGAAATCGTTAATCGTCAGGTGCTTTTCTACGAAAACAAGCTCGGAGTGTTCACTAATTCACCAGGTTTTGAATGGCAAATGACCAATCTCCACAACTATGTGAATCTCTACCCCGGCTCTGCCCCAGCACAAAACTTGCATGGCATGCAACTTGCGCCATTCAGTTATGGTAGCGGTATGCTTGGTCTTCCTGGCGACTTCACTCCGCCTTCACGTTTCGTACGTGCTGCATTCTTCCAAAGCACTGCCCCACAACAACCTACCGCCGAAGCCACAGTGCGCCAATGCTTCCAAATACTGAATGCATTCGACATCCCTATCGGCGTAGAGTTTAATTTAGACGAAGTGCCTGTCGACGATATGCTATCAGCTACGCAATGGACAGCAGCCTCGGATATGAAACATCGCAAAATCTATTTCCGCACAATGTACAATCCCGTTATTCACTGTATTGACCTCAACGACATCGACTTCCGCAAGATAAAATATCAAGCAGAGCATTTCGACACCGTAAAACAACAACCGATACAACAATTAAAAATTAACAATGAAAAATAGAGAAAACAGACACTCTCTTTTTCAACTATTATAAAAATAAATATTTTTTTGGGGGTTACTACCCCCATTTTTATTTTTAACACCAATAATAAAATTTCTCTAAATCTATTTGTTATATAAAATATTTTATATAACTTTGCATCATGTTTTTAAGGCAATGGTTTGCCCACTCGGGCAACTAAGAGGGAATCAGGTGAAAGTCCTGAACAGTCCCGCTGCTGTAAATCTGTATTTTAGTGAGAAATTAAAAGTTAGGAGTTAGGAATTACATACCCCTCCTACATCTCCCCTAATTTAAAGAAATACAAAAGAACGTAATATTCGTTTAGATTTCTCACTAATTATAGCACAAAAACCACTGAATTGAGGCGCGAGAATTTGTCTCCTCTCTAATTTGGGAAGGTGTGTTATAAAATAGACAAGTCAGAAGACCTACCACTGTCCGCTTATGTTTAATCCGTGCTTCGAGGAAAGGCACTAACATAAATCTTTAATGAAACACCATCCCCACTTTGTTTATATTGTATTGATACTTATGTTTTTGAGCATAAGTAAGTGGTGTTGTGGACAGTCGCTCACTAATGTTTATTCTCACACGGAACCCACAGAAAACACGGAAATTGGTTTTTCGTTTAACGAAAAATCTTCTCAACTTTCAACCGATAGCACTACCCTCAATGATAATCTCGAGGAAGTAGTAGTTGTTTCGAACCATAAAGGTAAAGAATCTCGCGCCACTGCTCCCCTTCAAATAATTACAGGCGAGGCTCTTGAGGGATTAAATGCTATTCAAGTGGCTGACGCAGTGAAACATTTCAGCGGTGTGATGGTGAAAGATTATGGCGGAATAGGTGGATTGAAAACTGTGTCAGTGCGCAGTCTTGGAGCAAGCCATACTGCTGTGAGTTACGATGGCATTGCTGTGAGTGATGCCCAAAATGGTCAAATAGATATTAGTCGTTTCTCGCTCGACAATGTAGATATGGTGTCGCTCTCGAACGGACAAAGCGACCAAATTTTCCAACCTGCACGACAATACGCCTCAGCTGCTGTACTGAATATCACCACTATGGCTCCTCGATTTGAGAAAAACGCAGTAAATGGCAAAGTGCAAATGAAAGGTGGCTCTTTCGGATTGATAAACCCCACCTTATATATTGCAGGTCGATTGAACAAACGCCTCTCGATGACCGCAAGTGGCGAATGGATATCGGCTCACGGACGATACCCATACGTAATGAATTATGGCGATAGCACCTCAATTGAGATGCGAGAGAATACTGATGTAAAGAATCTACGTAGTGAAATGGCTCTATATGGCTCAGACTCTGTGCAAAGTGGCTATATAAAAGGTTATTACTATCAATCGGAACGTGGATTGCCTGGGGCTATAATATTTTATAATACTCTGAATTTCAGCAGTCAGCGCATTTGGGATCGCTCTGCTTTCGTTCAAGGGCATTATAAGCGAAATTTCGACAACATAGTGGCATTACAACTTAACGCAAAATACAATTATTCGTTCACTCATTATCTCGACCCAATGTATCTTGGCTCAGAGGGTAAAGATGAGAGCAGATACACTCAAAACGAATATTACGTGAGCGGAGCTATACTCTATCGCCCTTTGTCATGCTTATCGTTCAACCTATCGCAAGACGCTATAATAAACACACTATCGGCTGATTTAGTGGATTTTGCAACTCCTACACGCTACCTTTCGCTAACCTCCATAGCTAGTAAATATGTAAATAATTGGGTTACCGCTACAGCCAGCGTATTGCTCACTGCAGTGGAAGATAAAGTGAAAAACGGCAATGCTGCAGAACAAAGATTCAAGGCTTCGCCATACGCAAGTGTAGCATTCAAACCTATTGCAAGTGAAGATTTTCGCATCCGAGTATTCTATAAAAACATATTCCGTCTGCCTACATTCAACGACCTATACTATGGCAAAGTGGGCAATCGGAATTTGCTACCAGAAACAACAAACCAATACAACGTCGGCATTACCTATCAACGCTCGATAACCAAATACGTTCCGCTTCTGTCGGTGGCATGCGATGTTTATCACAACGACGTGCGCAACAAAATAGTGGCATACCCAACCAAAAATATATATACTTGGACTATGCTCAACTATGGACGCGTGTCAATTACAGGATTAGATTTCTCGGGAGATTTGGAAGTTAAGCCTTGCGAAGAATTAACTATAAATCTCGGTACTACATATACTTACAACAGAGCATTGAACGTAACCAACCCCGCCGACCGTGACTATCGTCACCAAATACCATATACCCCACGAATATCTGGTTCGGGCAAAGCAGGCATAAAAACACCTTGGTTCTCATTGAATTATTCGCTTGTGTGGAGTGGACATAGATATGCTGTAAATCAGAACTATGCAGAAAATCGTGTGGAGGGTTATTTCGACCATAGTTTATCGGCAAGTCATGAATTCGATATAAAAAATGAACACAAAATAGGGGTAAATATTGAGTGTTTGAACTTAACTAACGTGAATTATTGCGTTGTGCGCTACTTCCCTATGCCGGGTCGCAGTTGGCGTGGAACGCTTTATTGGAAATTTTAATGTCTCTTTAAACAGAATGATTTTTTCAGACAGAATGACATAAAGACAAAAATGATTTTAGATATGAGATACTAAATGAAAAACGTCTAATATATCGTGTCTATTGTTTTAAGTCTTATTCTTTGACATATGCTTTGCTAAAAAACTAAAGTTTTTATCTCAGCGAAAAAAAAGACAGATTTTAAGTTACCTTTTTCACATAAAAAATACATTCTTTAAATATGTCTTTGAGGTCAAGAAGCGACTGAAAGGAGCTACAAGACCTTTATGTCAAGAAAATAAAAATATATCTTTTTGTCAAAAAAAGAATATGTTCTTATGTCATTCTGTCTAAAACAAAATAAAAAAATGAAGAATTACATTATAATATTGATATCTACATTCTTAGTTAGTTGTAACGACATGTATGACGTGCCGAGAGAGCCGATATGGAACGACTCGACTGAGACGACTTCGTTGTTGGTGTTGAGCGAAGGACTATTCAACATGAACAACAGCACATTAGCGAAAGTTGATTTACAGACAGGAGCGATTGATTACGACTACTTTACGACCGTAAACGGACGAGGAATTGGCGATACTGGCAACGATATGAAACAATATGGCTCAAAGATTTATATACCCGTAAACATCTCAAGCCAATTGGAAGTATTAGATGCAAACAGTTGTAAATCAATCAAACAGATACCACTATTCAACAAGGAAGGCGTTGCACGACAACCTCGATATGTAACTTTCTATCAAGACAAAGCATATTTGACCTGTTTCGATGGTTGGGTAGCACGTATCGACACAGCTTCGTTAGAAATAGATGGTTGGGCTCGATGTGGCAACAATCCAGACAACTTGGCGGTATGCAACAACAAACTGTATGTCAGCAACTCAGGCGGATTGGATAATCCGTTTTACGACAACTCGGTGAGCGTGGTCGATTTGTTGAGTTTCAAAGAGATACGTCGCATAGCAGTGGGACTAAATCCGGGTTCAATAATAGCTGATAGCGAGGGGGATGTATATGTGATCACTCGCGGCGACTACGACGAAGAGGACTATATGCTACACAAAATTGATAGCGAAATAGACACCGTAGTGCAGACATTCACTGACTTACATCCTTTACAAATGGTGATACATAACGATTTAGCATATATGTATAGCTACAACTATTCGACTGGCGAACAATGGATTAAGATATTCGATTGCCTTACGGACCAAGTAGTGAACGACAATTTTATTACTAACGGAACCGAACTCGAAACACCATTTGGCATGACCATAAATCCCGAAAATGGCGATTTATATATCATGGAGGCTTACAATTATGTGCTATGGGGCGATGTGCTTTGCTTCAATCGCAACGGAGAATTGAAATTCCGCCTCAACGAAATCGGATTGAATCCAAATTCGATAATAATACAATAACTTATAAGACAAAAGAACAAAAAAACATAATCTTTTTTATAAACGTAAAATTTATCGTCAAAAACTCAAAAACCATTGATTTTCATAAATTTAATCATAAATTATTTATAATTAAAGCAAAATATTTTTATTATTATGTTATTCTGTCTTCTAAAATAAAATAACTATGAAACTCACAATTACAGCATTATTATGCGCTTTATTCAGTACAATTTGCTTTGCTGAAAACAAAGTAACAGTGATTGAATACTGCCCTGCTCCGGGACAATTTATCAACACACTGCCTATCATTGAATCAGAAGACGATGTTCTTCAAAAAGCACAGCAAAACCTCGAACGTGGCTCAATGATTAGTCTTGGGGCATTCGGTGGCTACTTAACCGTTAAATTCGATGCGCCTCTTGCCAACACAGAAGGTAACGACTTCATAATTCTCGGAAATGCCTTTGAGACAAGTGCCGAACCCGGAGTTGTGATGGTAAGTCGCGATGCTAATCAAAATGGTATTGCTGACGACCGCTGGTACGAAATAGCTGGTAGCGAATATGCTCGTTCGACAAAGAATTATGAGATTACCTACTATCGTCCAACTGCCGAAAACGATGCATCGGAAAAGGCTATCAAAGAATATATCCGTTGGTCTGACAATCAAGGTAATAGCGGTTGGCTCACAAAGAACGCAACCCACAAACAATCCTACTACCCTGCATGGATTGGTGCTGATAGTCTAACATTCAGAGGTACGCTTTTACCCGACAATGCAATAGACGAAAAAAGCGATGGGTCATATTTCAAACTCGCACCATTCGAATGGGGATATGCCGACAATCAACCTAATTCAGACGAGGCTGGTTGCAGTTTTGATATTGATTGGGCAGTTGATACCGAAGGAAAAGAGATTGATATTGAAGCAATTGACTTCATACGCATACATACAGGCACTATGGCTATCGACCACGGACAAATAGGCGAAGCAAGTACCGAAATATCGGCTATTCGTGCGCTTCACGATGAGACAATCGAAATGAGCGACGAAATTGTATTCGACCTAAACAATATAATTGCAGATAGAAATATTATCTTTAATGAATATGACGTTTGGGATAAAACACTCAACGATAGTGCAGAATATCAATCATTTGGCAATGGTACATTCACATTCTCACACCTCCGCTCAGGCAATAGCTGGGATGGCACATCGTGGGAAGGATTCACAATTTCACGCAGTCAAGATACACTACTATCACACGAAGCCTTCTACCCTGACCACCAATGGGGCGTGATGGCTGGCGGTGGCGTTGCAGGCGAAGGTACGCCTTATATACTTGGCTATTATGCCGAATATACCGAAAGTTCGATTGAGGGACATATTTGCGAAATAGAATTCACTCATGCTGATGAAATTGAGGCAGTTGGATGCTATGTTTGCAACTCGCCATACACTACAAAATGTATTGTTGACGGATTTATGTATGCCCGCAAATTCACTCGTGACGACTATTGCACTCTTACAGCTCACGGTGTTAATGCCGAAGGAAAAGATTGTGGTACTGTGGTTTACTACATGGCCGACTATCGCGATGAAGATTCAACTAAATGGTTTGTAAATCGTGATTGGGCATGGATGGATTTAACATCACTCGGAGCCGTGAAAAGCATCTATTTCACAATGGAGACAACCGACGTAGGCGAATGGGGGTCAAATACAACTTTCTATTTCGGTCTCGACCAAATCACAATCCGCCCAATTAAAGAAGAAACCAGCATCAAATCACTCCTCACTCCTAACTCTTCACTCTTCACTTATCCTAATCCTTGTCGCGACATCCTCCACATCGAAGGCATCGAAGAAGGCGAAGAAATCAGCATCTATAATATGCAAGGGCAACTACAACTCTCAACTTTCAATTCTCAACTTTTAACTTTCAACTTACCTTCTGGAATTTATATAATAAAGAGTGGCGACAAAACAACAAAATTCATAAAAAAATAACTATGTTTGAAATTTAATAAAAAAAAATCACTTTTTCCTTTGCTATTTGAAAAAATGTTGTAACTTTGCAACGTATTACATCTGGTTTGTTATGCCCAAATGGGGAGAGTGTGCCTAATTGTGTAATACATTATAAATGTGTAACAAAATAGAGGTGTTATTTTACATAATTGTTTTTTAACATACATTAGATTTTATTTTTACGACTTATGGCAGATGATAAAAAGATAATTTTTTCGATGGTAAACGTTAGTAAAACGTTTCCACCGCACAAACAAGTGTTGAAAAACATTTACCTTTCGTTCTTCTATGGTGCTAAAATTGGTATCATTGGTTTGAATGGTTCAGGTAAATCTACGTTGATGAAGATTATTGCGGGTATCGAAAAATCTTACGAAGGTGAAGTTGTATTCTCGCCAGGCTATTCGGTTGGATACTTGGAACAAGAACCTAAATTCGACGAAGATAAGACTGTAAAAGAGGTGGTGCAAGAGGGTGTTCAACCTATTATGGATAAATTGGCTGAATTTGAGAAAATCAATGAGGCTTTTTGCGACCCTGATGCTGATTTTGATAAATTGTTGGCTCGTCAGGCTGAGGTGCAAGAGTTTTTGGATGCTCATGATGCTTGGAATATAGATTCAAAATTGGAACGTGCAATGGATGCATTGCGCTGTCCTGACGAAGATGCAGTGATGAGAAACCTCTCGGGAGGCGAACGTCGTCGTGTGGCTTTATGCCGTTTGTTGTTGCAAGAGCCTGACGTATTGCTACTCGACGAGCCTACCAACCACTTGGATGCTGAATCTATCGATTGGTTAGAACAACACTTACAACAATACAAAGGTACAGTAATTGCTGTAACTCACGACCGTTACTTCTTAGACCACGTAGCAGGTTGGATTTTGGAATTGGACCGTGGCGAAGGTATTCCATGGAAAGGAAATTATTCGGGCTGGCTCGACCAAAAGACTGCTCGTATGGCATTGGAAGAAAAACAAGCGAGCAAACGTCGCAAAACACTTGAACGCGAGTTGGAATGGATTCGTATGGCACCATCGGCTCGTCACGCAAAAGGTAAAGCACGTTTGAATTCATACGATGCATTGCTCAACGAAGACCAAAAACAAAAAGAAGAAAAATTAGAAATCTTCATTCCTAATGGACCTCGCTTAGGTAATAAGGTTATTAATGCTGTGGATGTATCTAAAGCATTCGGCGACAGATTGTTGTTTGAAGGTTTGAATTTTATGTTACCACCTAACGGTATCGTAGGTATCATTGGTCCTAACGGAGCAGGTAAAACTACCCTCTTCCGCATGATTATGGGCACTGAGACTGTGAATAGCGGTACATTCGAAGTTGGCGAAACAGTGAAAGTTGGCTATGTTGACCAAATGCACAAAGACATTGACCCTAATAAAACTATATATGAGGTGATTTCGGGTGGTACAGAGTTTATTCGCGTAGCAGGTCGTGAAATCAATGCTCGCGCTTATTTGAGCCGTTTCAACTTCACTGGTGCCGACCAAGAAAAGTTGTGCGGTGTCCTTTCGGGTGGTGAACGTAACCGTTTGCACTTGGCATTGACATTGAAATCAGAGGCTAACGTGTTGTTGCTTGACGAGCCTACGAATGATATCGACGTAAACACATTGCGTGCATTAGAAGAAGGTCTCGAAAACTTTGCAGGTTGTGCTGTAGTCATCTCTCACGACCGTTGGTTCTTAGACCGTATCTGTACTCACATATTGGCGTTCGAAGGCGATTCAAAAGTATTCTTCTTCGAAGGCACATATAGCGAATATGAAGAAAACAAACGCAAGCGAATGGGCGACGAAGAGCCTAAACGCATTCGCTATCGCAAACTTATGGAATAAACAAGTTGAGAATTGAAAATTGAGAATTACCATCTGGTATTAACTTTCAACTTTCAACTTTCAAATCGAATAATTTCTTTAAACTTTAATATAATACTAAAAAAAATGAGCTCAAACGACAAAACCATTTGCAAAGATGTAACAATCCGTTTCTGCGGTGACTCTGGCGATGGTATGCAATTGACAGGAACATTGTTCTCTAACTTATCAGCAATTCTCGGTAATGAAATTGCAACTTTCCCAGATTATCCAGCAGATATGCGTGCTCCACAAGGCACAGTAGGTGGTGTATCGGGATTCCAAGTTCACGTTGGTTCAGGCATTCACACTCCTGGTGATGAAGCCGACGTTCTCGTAGCTATGAACTGCGCAGCGTTGAAAGTAAACCACAAAATCTTGAAAAAATGCGGTGTACTTATCTTCGACACAGATTCGTTCGACGAAAAGAATATGGAAAAAGCAGGTTACAAAACCGACAATCCATTCACTGAATTAGGCATTTCAGAAACAATC
>JAZOMI010000029.1:0-39239 GCA_045653825.1 Candidatus Aphodosoma sp.
TATCGAAGTCGAGGATAACCACGTTGATTTTTTGATCGAGTTTAACGATTTCTTCTGGGTGGTTAACGCGGCCCCAAGAGAGGTCAGTGATGTGGATAAGACCATCAACGCCACCGAGGTCGATGAATACACCGTAAGAAGTGATGTTTTTAACAACGCCTTCGAGTACTTGACCTTTTTCGAGTTTACCGATGATTTCGCGTTTTGGTTGTTCGAGTTCAGCTTCGATAAGAGCTTTGTGAGAAACGACAACGTTTTTGAATTCTTGGTTGATTTTAACGATTTTGAATTCCATTGTTTTGTTAACGAATACATCGTAGTCGCGGATAGGTTTCACATCGATTTGTGAACCTGGCAAGAATGCTTCGATGCCGAATACGTCAACGATCATACCACCTTTAGTGCGGCATTTTACGAAACCTTTAACAATTTCGTTGTTAGCAAGAGCTTCGTTCACGCGGTCCCAAGAGCGAGTAGCGCGAGCAGCTTTGTGTGAAAGGATAAGTTGTCCTTTTTTGTCTTCTTGGTTCTCGATGAACACTTCAACTTCGTCGCCTACTTTGAGGTCTGGGTTGTAGCGGAATTCGCTCATAGGGATGATACCGTCTGATTTGAAACCGATGTTTACTACAACTTCGCGTTTGTTCATTGAGATTACAGTACCCATCATGACTTCTTTGTCTTTCACTTGAGTGAGTGAGCCGTCATACAGGGCGGTTTGTTGTTCACGTTCTTCTTTTGACATTGCATCGCCTTTTGCGTATGCATCCCAATCAAAATCAGCTTGTGGAGTTACGTTTTTGAATTGTTCCATTTTAATTAAAGTTTTAATTTTCAAATAAATGGGTTAGACATTATGTTGACATTAAAATCGGGCGCAAAGTTACAACTTTTTTTTGAATTGTGCAACAATAATATTATGTTTTTTTGGGGGGGAATGTGTTGAAAATAATTAAATATAGGAAGTTTATCTAAACAGGTTTATATCACCGGCTAATTTATATTTCATTTGTTGTCCTGCTTTTTTGTGGGTTGCTGGGAATTTATCGGTGCCATAAGCTACTATTACATAATAATATGTACCTTCGGCAGCAGGTTTTCCTCCTATTGTGCCATCCCATCCTTTGCCAGGGTCTTCTGATTTGAATACCGTGCGACCCCAACGGTTTTGGATTATACATTGGTAGTTTTCGATAGATTTGTAGGCTACACGCCATTCATCGTTGATATCATCGCCATTTGGTGTGAAGGCATTAGGAGCTTCGAGGTATGATTCTATTACTCGCACGTTGAGCGAATCAATGTATTCACATGTATTGCTAGTTGCAATCAGTTTTACTTTGTATTCTCCTGTTTTTTCGAATGTATAGCGGAGGTCAGTGTCGTTGTAGCGTTGATAGTTATTTGGTGTTTCTACATTGCTTACAAACCATTCATAATAAATAATATCAAGAGGATTGGCTCGTGATTCGAATTCAACCACAAGCGGTCCAGAACCCTCTATTTCGCTATCTGATGAGCGGTCTTTTTCATTTTTATATTCACGCTCTACTACTGTACCTTTAGGGTAACATTTCACTGCTACGGCATCATAGTCGGTCATTATCGTATCGCTCATTACGCTTAATTGCTCTGCCCATTTGTCACCATATAGTTTGAATGTCGTAGATTTATATGGCGCAGGAATTGAGAGTTGATAGTTGAGAGTTGAGAATTGAGAAATTATAGTGTCTGTTGTTGTTATATCAACCCATGAAGAGTCTTGCCATGCTGCATTGTCGTAGGAGATATAAAAATCTCTAGGTAAAATACGCTCTGTTGCTGTTTTGTCTAAATATTTTATTTCGGGAGTAGTTGCATTTATTTGTAGCGTTATGTTTTGGCAACGAGTTTCTTCTGATTCTATGATTTCTAATGAATTGAGTTGTGCTAAATATTCATTATAGTCAATAGCATACACGTAATATTTAGGCAAGCCTCCTACATAGATAGAGTATAGAATATTAGGTTCTGGATTTATGCTATTTTGTGTTGAATTATATTCTTCACCATCAATATTGTATCTCCATTCAAAAGGAAGTGTGTCTGAAGTGGTAGGTGTGAAGGTGATGGTTGTAGATAAATTAATTCCATTGAATAGAAATAAAGCATCAAGATTGTACTCTTTTTTATTTTCATCTTCTATTATATTTATACTATTTGAAGATGCAGAAAACTCTGCATTTACAACGCAAAAAATAGAAATCAGAAAATATAATGTAATAATAAATTTTTTCATCGTGTTGCGGTTTTGATGTATATAGTACTATATTCTGGGAAATAAGAGTTATAATCTAAACGTATAATAATGCTATCTTGTTGTGTATTGATATAATTTTTTAGATTATATGTTGTTGCTTCTTGAAGATTATAGTCTTCTGTATCATTGTTGTGATCGTAGCGTAGTGTTAGATTTAGTGTATCTGTCGTTATATTATGATTGTATAGTAGGTGGTAATTGTGTAATTTGTTACCAGAACCTTTTATTTCACTTACTATGTTTAGATAAGTGCTTGATGTCCATAATCTATTAATTGTAAGAATTTCGTTTTTATATTTGGCTATTTGCTCGTTAGATTCTATTTCTATTATTTCGATTTCTCTCATCATTTGTGAGGATAAGAGATTGATTGAGTATCGATTTTCGATTTGTTCTTTGACTTGAAATGAAATATAATAGCGTTTATTAAGAAGAGAATCTTTTTTGGCGTCTGGAATTGTTATTAATTCTGTTGGGTGGAGTTGTAAATTATCATCTGTCAAAAATATATTTTTCCCAGATATGCTATCGTTGATTAGTGTTGCGGCTGAATAGTAAATAGTATTGGTTTCGTTTGTTTCAGGCTCTAACCAATCACATGAAACACAAATTGTTGAAATAAGTAGTGTAAAAAGAATATATTTGAAATTTTTCATATTGTAATTTTATTAAAAAGCCTCTAAAAGTTAACGCTTTTAGAGGCTTTTTATTTTTTTTAGATAAGTTCTTTTGAGCGTTCGAGTGCTACGTTGATATTTGAGCAGATGTTTTCAGTAGGAATAAGTTTTGTAAATCCAGCTTTTTCGAGGGCTTTGCGCACTTGTGGGTTTACGCCCGAAAGTACGATTTGTACGCCTTCTTTTTGTGATTGCTCGATGAGAACTTCGAGGTTGTGAATACCGGTTGAGTCCATAAATGGTACGCGACGCATACGGATGATACGTACTTTTGGTTTTTGACTGATGCGACTCATTACCTCTTCGAATTTGTTTGCTATACCAAAGAAGTAAGGGCCATCGATTTCATATACATCAACGCCTTCTGGGATAGAGAGTTTTTCTTCTGAATTGATTTGGATGTCGAGCTCTTGGTTAGGGTCGATTTCGTCGTGGAAGTGGCGGATTTCAACCGATTCGCTTGTACGTTTCAAGAACAATACAACAGCGAGCAACAAGCCAATTTCGATTGCGATAGTGAGGTCGAAGATTACTGTGAGTACGAATGTTGTCATCAACACTGCAAAGTCGCTCTTAGGACCTTTGTAGAGTGATACGAATGTGCGCCAGCCACTCATGTTGTATGCCACAATGATAAGTACAGCAGCAAGACATGGCATAGGGATAAGTCCTACGAGTGGTCCCATAAATAACAATACTAATAACAATATTAAAGCATGCACAATACCAGCTACAGGTGTGCGACCGCCATTGTTGATATTAGTCATTGTACGAGCAATAGCTCCAGTTGCAGGAATACCGCCGAAGAAAGGAACTACCACATTGGCAATACCTTGACCAATCAACTCAGTGTTAGAGTTATGTTTGTCTGAAATAACACCATCAGCCACCATAGCAGAGAGCAATGACTCGATTGCGCCCAACATAGCGATAGTGAATGCTGCAGGCATAAGCGAACGAATTACGCTCCAAATAGTTTCGCCTTCAGCAAGATTCATTTCAGGCAGTTTAGGAGCAGGAATACCTGAAGGCAATTCGTATAAGTCGCCAATTGTTTTGATGCTATTTACAAATTCAAAGTCTGTGAATTCTTTCAATACCCATACAACCAATGTCATAATGATGATTGCAACGAGCGAACCAGGTATTTTTTTCGATACTTTTGGAGTGAAGATGATGATGAGAAGGCTTAACAAGCCGATAGCAAATGCACCCCAATTCACAGAAGTGATGTTAGAGAAGTAGCAAATCCATTTTTCGATGAAGTCAGCAGGTACGCCTTCAATACCCATACCGAAGAAGTCGTTCATTTGAGTAGAGAAGATAGTGAGAGCGATACCGCCTGTGAAACCGATAATTACAGGGTAAGGTACGAATTTGATGATAGTACCCATTTTTGTGAGACCCATCACGATGAGCATAATACCAGCAAGAATAGTGGCTATCATCAAGCCAACCAATCCAAATTGTTGGATAATGCCATAGATAATCACGATGAATGCACCTGTAGGACCACCGATTTGAACTTTAGTACCACCAAATGCCGAGATAATAAAACCAGCGATAATAGCTGTGATAAGACCCTCTGTAGGACCTACACCCGAAGCGATACCAAACGCAATTGCCAATGGAATTGCCACAATACCCACAATTACACCTGCCATCATGTCGGCAGTGAATTGTTGTTTACCATAATTTTTCAAGCACTCAATAATGCGTGGTTGAAATACATCTTTAATATTGTACATCTTTTTTCACAATTCACAATTTACAATTCACAATGCACAATTGTTTGCAATGTAAATTATATATTGTGTTTAGTTAGTTATGTTGTTGATATTTAAATATTTATTTTATTTGTGTAATTGTGCATTGTGCATTGAGCATTGTACATTTTTACGGATTGCAAAGTTACAAAAATCTTCTAACTTGACAAAGAGAGAATTTTACTTTTTTTAAGAAAAATATTCTTTATGTAACTTATTGATAAATAATACAAAAACTAAAACTATAGGTTTGTTGTTTTAAAATTATGAATTATGAATTGTGAATTATGAATTATTTTTACTATCTTTGCATCGAATTTGCATACATGTGTGGTGATGAAAAAAACAATGTGTGCATCTAAATCTGTATTTATGATTAAAGACACTAAAGTAAGAGCCGCGATTACGGCTATTGAGGCATATTTGCCAGAGTATATACTTACAAATGATGAACTTAGCCGTATGGTTGACACTTCTGATGAGTGGATTATGACTCGTGTGGGTATTAGAGAGCGTCGTATCCTTAAAGAGCCTGGTGCGGGTATGTCATATATGGCTATCAAAGCTGTAAAAACACTTTTAGAGAAAAATAATATCGAACCATCTGAAATAGATGGTATAATTTGTTCTACCGTAACGCCCGATATGGTGTTCCCTTCTACCGCAGCTATTATTTCTGATGCTTGTGGTATTCGCAATGGTATATCTTTCGATATGCAAGTAGGTTGTGCAGGTTTTATTCATGCTTTCAAAACTGCATCACTTTATATCGAAAGTGGTTTTTGTAAGAAAATGATTGTGGTTTCAGGCGAGAAAATGTCGGCTATTATCGACTATACCGACCGTAATACATGTCCGTTATTTGGTGATGGTGCTGCCGCTGTTTTGTTGGAGCCATGCGCCGATGGCAATGGTCTTCAAGACGCAATTCTTCGTTCGGATGGTATCGGTAAAGAATATCTCCACATGAAAGCCGGAGGTTCTATCAAACCAGCTACTCACGAAACTGTTGATGCGCACGAACACTTTGTGTATCAAGATGGTAAAAATGTATTTAAATGGGCTGTAAGCAAAATGTCGGAAGTGTCGCTCGAAATGATGGAACGCCACGGACTAAAATCAAGCGAAATCTATTTCCTCCCTCACCAAGCCAATATGCGTATCATTGAGGCTGTGGGCAATCGTATGGGTATGCGTCCTGACCGCGTATTGGTCAACATCGACAAACGTGCTAATACATCGTCAGCCACAATTCCAATTCTCCTTTGGGACAACAAACACCTTTTCTTGAAAGGCGACAACCTTGTCCTCTCTTCATTTGGAGCAGGTTTTGCGTGGGGTTCAATCTATCTAAAATGGGCTGTTGACAATATGAAATAAATACACACTCACATTGTGTATTGACTATAAAAAACAACTATGATTTCACCGCGAGAAGTAAAGATAATGGGTGTTAGCGAAGCTAAACCCGACAACGATATCTATCTTTTGATGTTAGAGGAGGTGGAGGGTAGTCGCAAACTGCCTATTATAATAGGTGGATTTGAGGCTCGTAGTATTCTTGTCGGTATGCAAAATGTCGAATTAAAGCGACCTATTGTTTACGACCTTGTGCTCGATATGATGAATCAGTGCGATATCGACCTCGTAAGAGTTGATATTGTGCGTAAATCGGGCGAAGCATATTTTTCTAAATTGGTGATAATGAATGGCGATGAAGAGTTGCAACTTGATAGTCGTACTTCTGATTCCGTAGCGCTTGCTGTTCGTTATAACGCACCAATTTATGTCGAAGAACAGATATTAGAAGAGGTGAAAGACCGCGTTCAAATTCGTCATACCGATGATGCGCCTGTCCACATGCTTTTTGAAGAAGAACTCGAAGAAGCCCTTCAACGAGCCATTGCCGCCGAAAACTACGAACGCGCCCAAGAAATAAAAAACCGAATAAATAAAATTTAAAATTTTGAGTAAGCGAATAATTTTCAATTCTTAATTCTCAATTCTCAATTAGTATGAAGTTAAGACTTATCATAATGAACTTCCTCCAATTCGCAGTATGGGGGGCATATCTCACTTCAATGGGCAACTATCTCGGCAATGCAGGGTTAGGTGCTAATATTGGCGTCTTTTATTCTATACAAGGTGTTGTGTCAATTTTCATGCCTGCGCTCATGGGTATTGTTGCCGACCGTTGGATTCCAGCGCAAAAACTCCTTGGTATTTGTCATGGTATCGCAGGTGCTTTGATGATTGCAGCTGGCTGGTATGGTTTGACTACCGATGCCGTACAATTTAGTACATTATTTACTCTTTATAGTCTCAGTGTTGCATTCTATATGCCTACATTGGCACTCTCTAATTCAGTGGCATATAATGCATTAGACAAAGCAGGCTTAGATACTGTGAAAGCCTTCCCTCCAATTCGCGTATTTGGAACAATTGGTTTCATTTGTTCGATGTGGGCTGTCGATTTGTTAGGCTATCAACCTACCGCTGCTCAATATGCTGTTAGTGGTGGTTTGGGATTGATATTAGCCATCTATTCATTTACATTGCCTGAATGTCCAATATCTAAAAATCAAGGCAATAAATCGCTTGTTGAGGCTTTAGGCTTGAATGCTTTCGCTCTTTTCAAAGAATACCGAATGGCAATTTTCTTTATATTCTCGATGTTGCTCGGTATGATGCTTCAAATCACTAATGGTTACGCCAACCCATTCATTTCGAGTTTCGGAGCATTCCCTGAATATGCCGATACTTTCGGTGTTCAACATGCCAATATGCTTATTTCTCTTAGTCAAATATCTGAAACTCTTTGCATTCTTCTCATACCATTTTTCTTGAAACGCTTTGGTATTAAAAACGTAATGCTTATGGCAATGCTTGCTTGGATGTTTCGTTTCGGATTCTTTGGTATGGGTAATCCAGGTAGTGGAGTATGGCTTTTCATTCTCTCTATGATTGTCTATGGTATGGCATTCGATTTCTTCAATATCTCAGGTTCTCTTTTTGTCGATAAAGAGGTAAGCACTAATATGCGTTCGTCAGCACAAGGGTTATTTATGATGATGACCAACGGATTTGGAGCAACAATCGGAGTTCTTGCTGCGCAAGCCATCGTAAATCACTATTGTCAATATAATGCAACAGGTCATCTTATAGGCGATTGGACTTCTGTATGGTATATCTTCGCAGGCTTCGCACTAATCGTAGCCATAGCATTTGCACTCATTTTCAGAGAAAAGAAAAATAATAATATCTAGATTTTCTAGACTACTAGAATTACTAGTATAATATAATAATGGAAAAAATTCTTCGCACAGAGCATCTATTTAAAACCTATGGTAAGCGTACCGTAGTGAATGATGTTTCTATTGAAGTACGACAAGGCGAAATTGTAGGTTTGCTTGGACCAAATGGTGCAGGTAAAACTACTACGTTCTATATGACCACAGGTCTTGTAGTACCTAATAGTGGCAAGATTTTCCTTAACGACCAAGAAATCACACAATACCCTGTATACAAACGCGCGCAAGCTGGAATTGGTTATTTAGCTCAAGAGGCTTCTGTGTTTCGCAAAATGACGGTAGAAGACAATATCCGTGCAGTGCTCGAAATGACTAAATTCTCGAAAGAGTATCAACGCGAAAAGCTTGAACAACTGATTGCTGAGTTTCGTTTGGAACATGTGCGTAAGAATATTGGGGATAGATTGTCTGGTGGCGAACGTCGTCGTTGTGAGATTGCGCGTTGTTTGGCTATTGAGCCTGATTTCGTGATGCTCGACGAGCCTTTTGCAGGTGTCGACCCTATTGCTGTGCAAGATATTCAAGACATTGTATGGCATCTTAAAGACAAAAACATAGGTATTCTTATCACCGACCATAATGTGGATGAAACTCTCTCTATTACCGATAGAGCATATCTTCTTTTTGAAGGTAAAATTCTTTTTCAAGGTACACCTAAAGAATTGGCAGACAATCCTGTGGTGCGTGAAAAATATCTTGGTCGTGACTTCCAACTTAAACAAAAAACAAAAGTATCAATATAAATTATGAAACTAATAAAGAATCTTGCAGAATTAGAGCAATATATTTCAGCTCTTAAGGCAGAAAACAAGAAAATAGGCTTTGTGCCAACAATGGGTGCTCTTCACGAAGGTCACCTTCAGCTCGTACGTCGGGCAGTTGCTGAGAATGAAATTGCTATTGTTAGTGTATTTGTCAATCCAACTCAATTCAATGATAAAAACGACCTCGCTAAATATCCGCGTACTCTCGAGGCTGATACTGCTCTTTTGGAATCGGTCGGTTGTAGCGCCGTATTTGCTCCTTCAGCTGATGAGTTTTATACCGAAGAGGAGATGAATACCACTTTCCAATTCGACTTTGCAGGTTTAGATGAGGTAATGGAAGGTAAATTCCGCCCAGGACATTTCAACGGAGTAGTGCAAGTAGTTAGTAAACTCTTCCGTCTTGTGCAACCAAATCGTGCCTATTTTGGTGAAAAAGACTTCCAACAATTAGCTATTATTCGTCACATGGTGCGTGTGATGAATTTCGATATTGAGATAGTAGGTTGCCCAATCGTGCGTGAAGAGAGTGGTTTGGCTCGTTCTTCTCGCAATACACTTCTTACTGAAGAACAACGCACTTTGGCTGCAAATATTCATGCAGTATTGAAAGAAAGCACAACTTTCTATTCAATGACTACAGTAAAAGAGCTTCACGATGCTACTATTGAGGCTATCAATCGCCACGAAGGTCTCGAAGTAGAATATTACGACATTGTGAATGGCGATACTCTCCAATCTATCGAGAAATGGGAAGATGCTGAATACGTTGTTGGTTGCATTACAGTATATTGTGGCTCAGTTCGTCTAATTGATAACATCAGATTTAAATAATTAATAATTTAACAATCAATAATTCATGAATCATTTAATTATGAATTATGAATTATGAATTATGAATTGATAAAATGTATCTCAATTTAGTAAAAAGCAAAATACATCGTGTGACTATCACAGAGTCATGCCTTGATTACATAGGTAGTATTACAATCGACCAAGACCTCATGGAGGCTGCTAATATCTATCCAAATGAGCGTGTACAAGTGGTTGATAACAACAATGGTAGTCGCTTCGAAACCTATGTTATTCCAGGCGAACGAGGCTCAGGTGTGATTTGTGTTAATGGAGCAGCTGCTCACCTTGTAAATGTAGGTGATATAATCATTATTATGGCTTACACATGGATGACCGAAGAAGAAGCGCGTATATTTAAACCAGTAGTAGTTTTTCCCGATACACACACTAATAAACTTGTTTAATATAAAAATAAAATTAAAGGAGGCAAAGTCAAGCCTCTTTTTGGTAAATAAACAGGGTGTTATCTTAATTTTGATACACCCTATTTTTTTATTTTAAAGTTAAGATATAATTTGTAGATATATTTAGAAGTAAAGGTTATTGTTTTTTTAATAATCAATTTTTTGATCTATTGGTCTAAAATTTATGCGACAATTAGACTATGTATAGCTGATATTTGTGCTATTAATATTCAATCAACGATTGGTGTTTTTGAACTTGATGAAGTTATTTTGGAGCCCAATGTATAAGAGGTCGTGGTGCTCGTGGTAAAATAATAGTTTTTGAAGTCTTTAGAAGACCTAAATTGTTATAAAAGGAATTATATAACCTATTTCTACTATAATTACAGATGGATTTAAAACTTATGAGATGCTTGATAAAATAGGTTTTAAATATCATTATATCGTAAATCATGGCTAAAACGAATTTGCTAGAATGCCTATGATACATACCAATGGGATTGAAAACTTTTGAGGCCTATGTAAAGTCTGATTCTCTAAATTTAGAGGTATAAATAAACGTACTTTTTATCTCCATCTGAAAGAGTGTGAATTTAGATATAATAATAGAGATTTTGATATATATAAATTGCTAATTAAAAAAGTTGTCTTGAACTTTTTGTTTTTTTGTTTGAATGTATTATTTGTATTTATTTTGAGGTTATTTCAGCAATGATTTTATGTTTGAAAACTTTGTTTGATTGAAAAAATATTTATAACTTTGTGTCGTAAACCTTAATAATTTAGGAAATCCAATGCTCTTAAATATTTAAATGTGATTTTCTTATTTTTTGTATATATAAGTTTTATATTTAATAAATGAATCATCTATTAACTAATTTTCTCCCTACAACGAAAAAAGAGTTGGAACTCCGAGGTTGGGATGAAGTGGATGTTGTGCTTTTTTCGGGTGATGCCTATGTGGATCATCCTTCGTTTGGTGCTGCTGTCATTGGGCGTGTGATCGAGTCGGAAGGGTGGCGAGTGGCTATTGTGCCTCAACCCGATTGGCGTGGCGACCACCGTGATTTCACTAAAATGGGTCGTCCGCGTCGTTTTTTTGCTATTTCGGCAGGTTGTATGGACTCGATGGTCAATCACTATACTGCCAATAAACGCCTTCGTTCTAACGATGCCTATACACCTGACGGTAAGGCTGGTATGCGCCCCGACCGTGCGACAATTACATACGCTAAGATTATCAAACAATTATATCCCGATGTGCCTCTCGTGATTGGTGGCATTGAGGCTTCGTTGCGCCGTTTTTCTCACTACGACTATTGGGACGATTCGTATCATCGTTCTATTATTGCCGATACAGGTGCCGATTTGTTGATATATGGTATGGGTGAAAAGCCTGTGCGTGAGTTAGTTCGTCGTATGTCTGCAGGTGCAATTATCGAAGATTGCCACGATATGTGTCAGATTGGGTATTTGTCTTCTTCAAAACCCGAAAGCGAAGGGGTAGTAGAACTTTCATCTCACGAAGAGTGCGCTAAAAACAAAAAGACTTCTGCCGCAACATTTAAGATTATAGAAGAGGAGAGTAACAAGCTTAATCAGACAATTTTAGTTCAAAAAACATCATATTCTAAAGATGGGATAGGTAAACTCTCAACTCTCAATTCTCAATTTTCAACTTGCTACGTAGTAGTCAATCCGCCTTATCCTCCGATGACAACAGAGGAGTTGGATGCTGTTTACGACCTACCATTCACTCGTCAGCCTCACCCTAAATATAAAGGCAAAACTATCCCTGCTTTCGACATGATTCGTTGGTCGGTCAACACCCATCGTGGCTGTTGGGGTGGTTGTGCGTTCTGTACTATTTCGATGCACCAAGGCAAATTTGTAGTATCTCGTTCGTTAGAGTCTATTCTCAAAGAGGTGAAAACTATTGCCAACGACCCCGATTTCAAAGGCTATCTTAGTGATTTAGGCGGACCGAGTGCCAATATGTATATGATGCGAGGCAAAAACCAAGAGCTCTGCGCTAAGTGCAAACGCCCATCGTGTGCCTACCCATCGGTATGTAAGAATATGAATACCGACCATGCGCCTTTGCTTGAGATGTACCGAGCTGTCGATGCCTTGCCTTGTATCAAAAAGAGTTTTATAGGTAGTGGTGTGCGTTACGATGTCGTGATGCACCGTACCGAATCGGAAGAGGTCAACCGCACTAATGCCGAATATGCTCGCGAACTTATCCGAAACCACGTCAGTGGTCGCCTTAAAGTTGCACCAGAGCATACATCTGATAGGGTATTGTCGGTTATGCGCAAACCAAGTTTCTCGCTTTTTAAGCAGTTCAAACAAACTTTCGACCGAGTGAACGAATCGGAGCATCTCAATCAGCAGATAATCCCATATTTCATTTCGAGTCACCCCGGTTGCGAACCTATCGACATGGCTGAGTTGGCTATTGAAACTAAGCGACTTAACTTTCAACTCGAACAGGTTCAAGACTTCACTCCTACGCCTATGACGCTTGCCACCGAGATGTATCATACGGGTCTCGACCCATACACTCTTAAACCTATTTTTGTGGCTCGCATTAAGGACGATAAACTTGCGCAGCGTCAGTTTTTCTTCTGGTACAAACCCGAAGAACGTCGCACAATCAAGCAGTTCTTGCAGAAAATCCGCCGTCCTGATATAGAGGAGAAATTATTCTCAACTCTCAACTCTCAACTGCTCCGAAGGAGCGTAGTTATGAGCAAGAACGCAAACAATTTTTTGACAAAAAACGACGTAAAAAATAAATGCAAATCAACAGACAACAGACTTTAATGCCGGACTGCGACCGTTGACTGTAGACCGTTGACAAAATATCTAAAATATGAAAAAACAACAATGGAAACCTGGCACGCTCATCTACCCATTGCCAGCCGTTCTAATCTCTTGTGGCGAAACTGAAGAGGAATATAATATGCTTACAGTGGCATGGGTAGGTACTATTTGCACCAACCCTGCGATGTGCTATATCTCTGTTCGCCCCGAACGTTATTCGTACGATATAATTAAGCGCACAAAGAGTTTCGTAATCAATCTCACCAACGAAGATATGGCTCGTGCAACCGATTGGTGTGGTGTTCGCAGTGGTAAAAACTACAACAAATTCAAAGAGATGCACCTCACACCTAAACCAGCGCAAAAAGTAGCCGCTCCAATTGTCTTAGAATCGCCACTTAGTCTTGAGTGTGAAGTGATTGAAATCAAAGAGTTAGGTTCTCACCACATGTTTATTGCCAACGTAGTCAACGTGCAAGCTGATGAGCGTTATATCGACCCCGTAACTGATGAATTCCGCCTTTCCGATGCCAAATTGATTACCTATTCTCATGGTCATTACTACAAACTCGGTGAAGAAATCGGTAAATTCGGTTGGTCAGTCCGTAAGAAAAGGAGTAACAAGTAGAAAATAGGAATAAGAAATATTATAGTTAACCAAGAAATATTATGAAAAATAATACACAATTATTACAAACAATTCTTGACAATCAAAAGCGAGTGCCACAGACGTTGTCGCTTGCCGATATGGGTGTTACTTCCGACATCGTAAATCAAATATATGATTGGGCACAGCCTCATGTCGAAGAGGGTGAACTAGCCAACTACATTCCCGAATTGGCTAATGTCGATTCTAATAAGTCTGCCATTGTTATCGCCGACCTATTTGGTAATCAAATTACGGCTGGTAATGGTCTTGACGTAAAGGTCTCAATCCAATCGGTAGTAAAACCATTTCTTTATATTTTTGCCCTCGAAACAGGCTTAGCCCCTAGCGATATTTCTTATATCGAGCCAACGGCAATGCACTTCAACACAGATGCAGTGCTCCAACCAGAATCGCATAAATCTCGACCAGGGCATCCACTCAACAACGCTGGTGCAATCAGTAGTGCAGGTGCAATTGACGATTTCAATGCTTTTCTCGAATTTATGCGTCGGCTTACTGGTAATCCTCAGCTCGCAGTGCTCGAAGATGTCTATCTATCCGAAATGGCAACCAATGCTAATAATCGTGCTATAGCGATGCGCTTGGTAGCAACAGGTCGATTCGAAACTATTGTAGATGGTATGCGTGCATTGGATTTTTACACTCGTGCTTGTGCTATTGGTGTTACGCCTGCCGAAATTACACGTGCGTGTGTCGTTTTAGCTCGTGGCGGAAAACTTGATGGCGCACAAATAATCAACGAAAACAATATCGTGCGTGCTATCAATGCGATGAATTCGTATGGACTTTATGAGCGCACGGGCGAAATTTCACTTCTTGCTGCAGGCGTGCGTGCTCTTTCTTGTAAGAGTGGGGTAGGTGGACTTATTATCAACATCGACCCTGGTCGTGGAGCTTTTACAACATATGGCCCTCGTCTCGATGCTGCTGGCAATAGTACTTTTGGTAAATATGCACTTATTCCTCTCAACAATCTCCTCGCTGCGCCATACGCAATGCGTCTTAGCGCCGACGAAATCATCAACACTATTGCCGAATTTGAATAACATAATATTACTATTGAATATTTTGATTCTATTGTTGTCTATAAAAAATTTACAATATGAAAAAAATACTATTTCTCTCACTTTTTATAGCAATATTAGTTGCTTGTACATCAACCCCTAAAGCCCCATTCGAGGCATCACAATTAACTGTTACATCAGGCAATCTTTGGCATGCCAATATCTACTCGCCAGAACTCAACGAAACAATCAAAATTGATGTATGGACTCCAGATGGCTACACTGCATCAAAAAAATATCCTGTAGTCTATATGCACGACGGACAAAACCTTTTCGATGCCAACTCTACATGGAATCACCAAGCATGGGAAATCGACTCTGTAATGGGTATGCTCATTGCCGAAAACCGAATCCGTCCTGCCATCGCAGTAGGCATCCATAGCGTCGATACAACTCGCATTGGCGACCTCATGCCTGAGCGTGTAGTCGAAATGACCCCTCCCGGCGAGGTGCGCAATTTCATCGACATGATGTGTCGTGGACAGTATCGTGCCGACGAATATCTATCATTCATTGCCAACACACTCAAACCTACTATTGACACTCATTTTTCAACCCTCATCGACCGCAAATCTACCGCTATTATGGGTTCAAGTATGGGCGGACTAATCTCTATCTATGGCGTTACGGAGTATCCCGACGTGTTTGGTGCAGCAGTGTGTATGTCAACCCATTGGACTGGCGCAATAGGCGATAACGCTGATTTTCCAACCGCAATAAAATACTATTTGATGGATAAATTTCCACGAGAAGGAGACTATCTTCTTTATTTCGATAATGGCGATTGTCCGTATGATTCTAATTATATACCAGCCTACAATGAAATGAATCGTCTTTTTGATTTTTTAGGTTACCATGAAGGCGAAAAACTTAAAACTGGTATTTTCCAAGGGCATTCACATTCTGAAAAATCTTGGTCAGAACGCGTAGCAATACCACTCGAATTTATATTAAAAAGATAGATATTTATTGGTAAATTTCATGTTTATTGCATTTGTTTTTATTTTTTTGATAACTTGTTAGACTTTTATATGAAAAGTTTGTTTGTATCAGAAAAATGTCGTACCTTTGCAAAACAGAGTTGAGAGTTGAGAGTTACCTTCGGCACTAATCACTAACCTTTAATCAACTAACCACTAATCATTAATCATTAATAACTAATAATTACTAACTAATAATTAATCATTACTATGAAAGTTCTTGTTGCAACAGAAAAACCATTTGCTAAAGCAGCTGTAGATGGTATCAAATCAATTGTAGAAGCTGCAGGTGGAGAAGTAGTTCTTCTCGAAAAATACACAGAAGTAGAACAATTCTATGCAGCAGTTGCTGATGTAGATGCTCTTATCGTTCGTTCTGACAAAGTTACTAAAGAAGTTCTTGACCACGCTAAAAACCTCAAAATCGTAGTTCGCGCAGGTGCTGGTTTTGATAATCTCGACCTCGAAGCTTGTACAGCTCACAACGTAGTAGCTATGAACACTCCAGGTCAAAACTCTGACGCTGTAGCTGAATTGGCTCTCGGTATGATGGTTTATGCTGCTCGCGTACAATTCTCAGGTGCTACTGGTACTGAATTGAAAGGCAAAACTCTCGGTATCCATGCTTATGGTAACGTAGGTCTTCGCGTTGCTAAAATCGCTCAAGGTTTCGGTATGAAAGTTCAAGCATTCGACCCATTCGTTCCTGCTGAAAGAATCGAAGCTGATGGTGTTAAAGCAGTTGCTTCTATTGACGAACTCTATTCAACTTCTGACTATGTTTCATTGCACATCCCTGCAACTGAACAAACTAAAAAATCTATTAACTACGAACTCCTTAACAAAATGCCTAAAGGCGCAACTCTTGTTAACACTGCTCGTAAAGAGGTTATCGACGAAGAAGGTATCGCTAAATTGATGGAAGACCGCGCAGACTTCAAATATGTTACTGACGTTGCTCCTTCTAACGCTGCTGAACTAGCTGAAAAATTCGGTGCTCGCTACTTCGGTACTCCTAAGAAAATGGGTGCTCAAACAGCTGAAGCTAACATCAATGCTGGTCTTGCTGCTGCTAACCAAATCGTTGGTTACATCAAAGAAGGTAACGAACGTTTCCGTTTGAACAAATAATTTATAATTTTAAAATTATAAGGAGGGTGGCGGACTATTTTTAGTTCGCCACTTTTTTAATTATGAATATAAAATTACGAGTATGAAAAGGTTTATTTTTAGTGTTTTATCATTATTCACTTATTTTTGTTTATCAGCACAAATATTTATTTGGAAAGATGGTAAAATAATTTGTCAATGTGATGAATTTGATAGTTACGATAGTGTAACTGTTATGTCGATAGAACTAAAAGGTATTGACACTCTAAGTGGTAGAGTAAATGGTATCTATTCTGTGTCAGACACAAAAAAAGTATATTTTTCACGAGGTAACCTTCGTTATCATGTCGAAGATAATATTTGGCAATTTGCAGATCGTCAATATAATATGGTCGGATTTGCTAATAGCAAAATTGGCTTTGAAGAAGTAGGTTGGATTGACCTATTTGGTTGGGGATTGAGCGGCTATAACGGAAAAATGCCTAATGTAACCAAACTTTATCCATCTGATTATACCGACTTGATGACAGGTATTAGCGAAACTCAATACGATTGGGGTGTTCATAATGCTATTCAAAATGGAGGTAATCAAGCTGGTTTATGGCGTTCTTTAACAAAAGACGAATGGAGTTATTTATTTAACAAACGACCTAATGCCCAAAGTCTTTATTCTCATGCTTCAGTAAATGGTGTGCCTGGCATTATGTTATTACCTGATGATTTTGTATTACCTGAAGGATTAACTTTTACTCCAAATGCATGTAATTATGGTATAAATACATATACCATTGCGGAATGGGGTAAATTACAAGAAGTTGGTGCTGTCTTCTTGCCTGCATCAGGTTATCGTATAGGTACTACCATTAATAATATGGGTAGTTACGGCAGTTATTGGTCTGCATCTGTTTGTAACTCTGGACCATATTATTTAGATTTTACACCTAAAGATTTATATGCTTGTTATTTTATAAATTTTAGTTATGCTTTTTCAGTTCGTCTTGTTCAAGATGTAAAATAACATGCAAGATTTAATACGCAAATATACCAATTGGCTTAAGTTAGAGAAAGGGTTGTCGGAAAATTCTAAGGATGCATATCTCCATGACTTGGAATTACTGATGGATTATCTTAATTCTCACGAAATTAGTCCTCTTAAGGTAAAACTTGAACATTTAATAGATTTTGTTATCGAATTAGGTGAATTAGGATTATCTGCAACATCTCAAGGTAGGGTTATATCTGGTGTTAAATCATTTTATAAATTTCTTATTTATAATGATATAATCGAAACAGATCCAACTTTGATGCTCGAAACGCCTAAGGCGGCTCGTAAGTTACCCGAAGTGCTTACTTTGGATGAAATAGAGTGTATGTTAGACGTGATTGATTTATCGAAAGATGAAGGGCAACGTAACCTTGCAATTATTGAAGTGTTGTATGGCTCTGGATTGCGTGTAAGTGAACTTATCAATCTTAAACTCAGCAATGTACACTTAGAAGAGAAGTATATGTTAGTTGAGGGAAAGGGCAATAAGCAACGCCTTGTACCACTTAGCGATGAGGCAAAAAAGCAAATTAGTTTTTGGTTGCAAGACCGATGTCATTTGCCAGTTAAGCCAGGGAATGAGGATTATCTCTTCCTTAATCGACGTGGAGTAAAATTAACGCGAGTGATGATACTTATTATTGTGAAAGACCTTGCTGCGAGGGCAGGGATTAAGAAAACAATCAGTCCGCACACGTTTCGTCATTCGTTTGCGACACACTTGTTGGAAGGTGGAGCAAATTTGCGTATGATACAAATGTTGCTCGGACATGAAAATCTCGTTACAACAGAGATTTATACACATCTTGATTTGAATTATTTGCGAGAAGAGGTAATAAGCCATCATCCGCGAAATAATTCACGATGAAGATAAAGAAGATATATTTTTTATTTTATTTTATTTTATCAATCTCTTGTTGAATATACTCCAAGAATCGTGATGCATGCGCTCCATCCATTTGGGTATGATGGAACTGAAAAGAAACTGTTAAAGTAGTTTTGCTCCACGC
Source organism: Candidatus Aphodosoma sp. (assembly GCA_045653825.1). Taxonomy (GTDB): domain Bacteria; phylum Bacteroidota; class Bacteroidia; order Bacteroidales; family Paludibacteraceae; genus Aphodosoma. The sequence continues at coordinate 18,785 of JAZOMI010000029.1, forward strand.
ATGCTTGTACTTTCCCCATATCATAAATGGATTATTGAAAATGCCACTATACATACCTACTGCACCATCAATCTCATATTGTGCCAATGCGGAAGTTCCAATAACCATATACTGATGCGAAAGGTCGTGGTCGGTGCAACTCTGTGCGACTTGTTTAGTTAAATATAAATAGTCTTTGTTGAATTGCTGTAAATTATCGCTAAATGGAAGGTCGCACGAACTTACTTCGTTTGCACTATTAGCAATAATGGTATTTACTGCTATGCTATCATATTCCATCAGTTTGTTTCCTACGGGAAGCATATAAAATTCCTTGACCTTACTTGCTGCTATTCCAATACAATAACACATTAGCATATTAAATTTCAGTCTTTTCTTTTTGCTGATTTTTACGAGGTTTGACACATCAAGTGTCTTGAAGAATGTTACCATCGGCATTGGGGCATTCATCCACATTTCAAAGGCGTATGCGCGAGTAGTTTCTTGAGGGTTGACTTCTTTCATACTTTTCTGTTTTTAAGTTTGTTAATATGGTTGCAAAAGTATAAGAAGTATTTAGCATCGGATAGAACAAATGAGACTTTTATATAGGAGTAGTAAACAAATCGGAATAAGGTATTGCTACTTCAAGTAATGACAAAGGAGTGTATCCACACAATTTCTTGAACTCTCTAATCATGTGTGACTGATCGGCATAACCGTTTGCGTATGCCAAATCAGCTTGATTGATTTTACCTTGTTGGTGCTGCATTTGTTTCAAAGCTTTTTGAAAGCGAACAATGCGGGAGTATTCTTTGGGATTCATTCCTACATGTAAATAGAATTCCCTTTCGAATTGTTTCTTACCTAAACAACAAGTTGAAGATAAATCTGTTACAAAGGTTTGAGGCGTTGCACACAACTGTTTTATTGCTTCATTTATTCGTTTTACTCGGTACGTTGTGTTATATGGTTTTGTCAATAATCGGGATAATAACCATTCTTCAATGAGAGAGACGCAAAGATTGTTATCCTCACAGTCAAATACTTGTGTGGCTAATTCATTCAGTTGTTTATCCTCAATGTCATAACCTGAAATTTCTTGGTTGTAAAGAGATGATGCAGGAGTATTCAGAAACAAATTTATTGTATGAGGATAGAATACGACGACAATCATTTCAATGTCGTTATCAGCTTGAAGATGTGAAGAGAAATTGACCTGCCCGCTGATTGTCAGTTTATCTTGCATTGTGCCTAATTCTGGGACAAACAGCGGTCTACGCTTGTGAAAAATGATTTGAGGGCATCCAATAGGAAATGTATATGTATTCATCATTTGATAACTATTGAATACCCAATAATATCTCACGTAAGGTTGTAATAACTCACATGGTTTATAAAATTTAAATTCTTCTTGAATCATATTGTAAATTACAAAGAAGTCGTAAAAATAAGCACTTTATGGGCAAATTATTACGACTTTGAATTTATTGTCAAATAAAACTTTGAAAATTTTTCACTTTTCTCTTGATTCGTACACTAGGAATAGAGATTTACTTTTATTGGATTTTAGGCGGTGAATTTGGATTTTATCATTTCGAGGATATCGGTCATGATTGGGAGGCGGACACCCCAAGCGAGGGCGATGTAGGTGAGTGCCCCGATGCCGAGTTGGAGGATGAGTTGCATGGCGTTGCTCATGAGGATTTTATCCTCGATGGTAGATAGTGTGGCTCCCATTATGATTGCCAAAATGAGCGAGGCAAGATGTGGGAGATTTGTTCGAGGACGGAGTAGCCGATTTAGAGTTAATAATTGATTTCATATTGTTTTATGTTTTTTTTAGTAATGATACGCAAAGTTACAAAAAAAACATAAACTCCAAAATATAAAATGAAGGTTTTACATTAAATAATAAATACCCTAACTTTACCCTGATTATAACATAGGATAAATATACTATAACTTTATCTGCTCCTAATTTATTTTAATCCACATATGGTACTATTGTATAAATCATGAGATTTTTGTAACTTTGTAAGTTAAATATTTACTATTAACAGACAATAAATTTAAAAAAATAAACGAGCGAAGCGAGTAAGTCTCACTACTCGTCACTAATAATCTAAAAATATGAAATTATCTGATATAGAAATTGGTGGACGTGCTGTGATTGTGAAGGTTGCGGGGCATGGTGGTTTCCGTCGTAGGATTGTGGAGATGGGCTTCATCAAGGGTAAGGTGGTGGAGGTGCTTAATCGCGCTCCGCTTGGCGACCCGATTGAATACTCGGTGATGGGGTATAATGTGAGTTTGCGTCAGAGCGAGGCTGAGAGAATCGAGGTTATCTCGGTGGCTGAGGCTGAGGAGATTGCAAAACAGCGTAAGGCTGATACGTTTGCTACTATTACTGAAGATGAAATTCGTCAAGTGGCGTTGGATCGTCGTAGAGAGATACAAGTGGCGTTGGTGGGCAATCCGAATGCGGGTAAGACTTCGCTTTTCAACGTGATATCGGGGGCGCATGAGAAGGTGGGCAACTATTCAGGTGTTACAGTTGATGCCAAAGAGGTTACCTTTGATTATAAAGGTTATCATATTCGTTTGGTCGATTTACCAGGCACTTATTCATTGTCGGCATATTCGCCAGAAGAGCGTTATGTGCGCAATCAGATAGTGAAGGAGCGACCTGATGTGGTGATAAATGTAGTGGATGCGGGCAACTTGGAGCGTAACTTATTCCTAACTACGCAGTTGATTGATATGAATGTGCGCATGGTAATTGCACTGAATATGTACGACGAGTTGGAGGCAAAGGGCGATACGTTTGATTACGAGGCTCTTGGAGCAATGATTGGTGTGCCGATGATACCTACTGTTTCGCCTAAGATGAAGGGGATACATAAGTTGTTTGACACGGTAATAAAGGTGTATGAGAGTGTCGATTATGTGGATGCAGATGGTAATTTGGTCGCAAAAGCCGAGGGCGATGAGTTGCTCGATAAGCACTATCACGATCTCCGATTACCACACAAACATGCATCGAAAGACAAGGGTAGTCATACTAACTTGATATTGCCAGATGCTGTGAATCAGCGCATTCGTCACATACATATTCACTATGGACCGATGATTGAGTCGGCAATAAGACGAGTGAAAACTGTTTTGCAAGAGAAGAATTTTGTTTTTGATGATTATACGCCTCGATATTTGGCGATAAAATTGATAGAGGGAGATGAAGAAATCCTTAAGGAACAGGGAATAGGGAACAAGGAACAGGGAGCAGGGAATAGGGAGCAAGGAGCAGGGAGTAGGGAGCAGGGAGATTTTCAATTCTCAACTCTCAACTGTCAACTTTCAACTCTCTTAGAGGAGATACGTGAGGAGATTAAGTCGGAGTTTAAGGATACGGCGGAGAATGTGATAAATGATGCGAAGTATGGTTTTATTGCTGGGGCGTTGAAGGAGACATACGTGGCGCGAGTGAAAGAGGATAGTAAGACTACGACCGATAAGATAGATAATGTCGTGACAAGCAAGTGGTTGGGGTATCCGATATTTATTTTAGCCCTGTTTATTACGTTTAATGCTACATTCTTCGTAGGTGCTTATCCGATGGAGTGGATTGATGCAGGTGTGGCTTTGGTGGCTAATTGGGTGCGTAGTGTAATGCCAGAGGGTATGTTGAGTGATTTGTTGATTGATGGTATTATTTCGGGCGTAGGAGGTGTGTTGGTTTTCTTGCCTAACATACTGATTCTCTATTTCTTTATCTCGCTCATGGAGTCGTCGGGCTATATGGCTCGTGCGGCGTTTATTATGGACAAATTGATGCACCACATCGGGTTGCACGGGCGTTCGTTCATTCCGTTGTTTATGGGATTTGGTTGTAATGTGCCTGCGATAATGGCTACGCGTACAATAGAAAATCGCAATGCGCGGATGATTACGATATTGATTATTCCGCTTATGTCGTGCAGTGCTCGTTTGCCAATATTCTTACTTTTGGCAGGAATGTTCTTTCCTCAAAAAGCAGGTATAGCACTATTTTCGATGTATATGATAGGTGTTGCATTGGCTGCGTTGATGGCTATTGTATTTCGAAAGGTATTATTTAATAAAGAAGAAACCCCATTCGTAATGGAATTACCACCTTATCGTATGCCAAGCGTGAAAACAATGTTGCGCGATACATGGGAAAAAGGTGTACAATATTTACGCAAAATCGGTACTACCATACTCGTTGGTTCGATTATAATTTGGGCGTTGAGTTACTTTGGACCAGATTACAAATTACAGAGTACAGATAACAGAGTGGAGATGGAGAATTCTTATTTAGGGCAGATAGGTAAGGCTGTGCAGCCTGTGCTTGCTCCACTTGGATTTGATTGGAAAACATCGGTGGCATTGGTTACGGGCGTAACGGCTAAAGAGATTGTAGTCAGTACATTGGGAGTACTTTATAGTGTAGATGATGCAGAGGATATGGGCTCGTTGTCGGAGCGATTATTAAGTGCTACCGACGAGAATGGTGAGCCATTATATGATGCAGCAGTAGCTATTAGTCTTATGCTCTTTGTATTGATATACTTGCCTTGTATTGGTACATTAGCTACAATCAAGAGCGAAACTGGCTCATGGTGGTGGGCATTGTTTGTGGCAGGGTATACGATTGTATTGGCATGGATAGTGTCATTTGTTGTGTATCAAAGCATTATCCATAATGTATGGCAAGAGGTGTTGGTTGGATTTATTCTGCTGATTACTGCGATAAATATAATAGTTCGTCTAATTAGGAAATTCCGTAAGTCAAGTTCACCATGCAATGGTTGTTCGAGTGCGGGATGTGATGGGTGTCCTCATTTAATGTAAGATTTGACCTATAAGTCCACTTTTTGATGTGTTCTAGTAAAGGGGGACTCACTTTTCTAAAATAAAAACAAGATGCCCTTAAATAAAGGCATCTTGATATTTATTTATGACATTTTTAATTTTTATCGGACAGCAATGATTATTAATATATTTTTTTAATGGTGGTAATTAAATTAATTTTTGAGAGATAACAAAGCTTGTTATAATTTATTTGACTATGCCTTTTTGAATTTATTAGGCTTGTTAGAATAAACCTATTATTTTGTTGTCTATAACGTCCATCGCATTGGATGCAGGTATTTTGGGGAGACCTGGCATAGTCATAATATCGCCCATGAGAGCAACGATGAATCCTGCACCTATTGAAGGTTTGAATTCACGAACAGTAACAACAAATCCGTGAGGGCGACCGAGTAGTTTTGCGTTGTCGCTTAGTGAGTATTGAGTTTTGGCAACGCAGATAGGGAGTTTGTCCCAGCCGTTTTCTTCGAATGTTTTGATTTGTTTGTTGGCTGTTGGTGAGTATTCGACGGCATCTGCTCCATAGATTTCGTGTGCAATGATGTTCATTTTTTCTTTTATAGAGAGATTTACGTCGTAGAGGTGATGGAAGTGTTCCATGCCTTCGTTTTGTTCGATTTTGCGGAGTACTTTGTGTGCGAGGTCTTCGCCACCTTCACCGCCTTTTGCCCATACTTCGGTTAGGCTGATTTCGTGGCAGTTGGCTTTTGCCCAATCGAGTAGGGTGTTGATCTCTTCGTCGGTGTCGTTGATGAAGCGGTTGACTGCGATGACGTATGGTACGCCGAATTTTTTAACATTTTCGACGTGTTTGTTGAGGTTTTCTATGCCTTGAAGGAGTGCGTCGATATTTTCTTTGCCGAGTTCGGTTTTAGCAACTCCGCCGTGCATTTTGAGGGCGCGGATGGTGGCAACAATGACTACGCAACTTGGAGCGAAACCACCATAACGAGCTTTGATGTCCATGAATTTTTCGGCACCGAGGTCGGCACCGAAGCCTGCTTCAGTGATGACGTAGTCGGCTAAGCGGCGAGCCATTTGTGTAGCTATGATAGAGTTACATCCGTGTGCGATGTTAGCGAATGGACCTCCGTGGATGAATGCAGGGTTACCTTCGAGGGTTTGCACCATGTTAGGTTTGATGGCATCTCGCATAATCATGGCTACTGCACCTACGCAGTTTAGTTCTGTCATTGTAACTGGTGTTTTGTCGTAGCGGTAAGCAATTACGCATTTTCCAAGGCGAGCTTTAAAGTCTTCCATGTCTGTAGCAAGGCACATAATTGCCATGATTTCTGATGCTACGGTAATATCGAAGTGGTCTTCGCGAGGAATACCTTGTAGAGGTCCACCAAGACCAATGGTGATATTGCGTAATGAGCGGTCGTTCATGTCCATGCAACGATGCCAAACTACGCGTGTAGGGTTGATGTTGAGTTGGTTGCCTTGATAGATGTGGTTGTCGATGAGGGCAGCTACGAGGTTGTTGGCTGTGGTGATTGCATGGAGGTCGCCTGTGAAGTGGAGGTTGATATCTTCCATTGGGATTACTTGTGCGTAACCACCACCTGCTGCACCACCTTTTACACCCATTACAGGACCTAATGATGGTTCGCGTAGAGCAACAAGTGTTTTGTGTCCAAGACGATTCATAGCATCGGTGAGTCCGATGGTTACAGTTGATTTACCTTCGCCCGCAGGAGTAGGGTTGATTGCTGTAACGAGAATGACTTTACCTTGTTTGTCGAATCGTTTGTCAATAGCATCCAAGCGGACTTTGCATTTATATGGTCCGTAGTATTCGATATCTTCAGGAGTTAGACCTACTTTTGCTGCAATATTTTTTATTTTTTCAGGTTGTGCTGCCTGAGCAATTTCTAAGTCTGTCATAGTGGTTCGTATTTAGTAGTTAGTAGTTTTTCTATATATATTTTAGATATTCTAGATATTTTTATTCTCAATTTTTAATTTTTGATTGGAAATAGATAAGCGAGTGATAGGGTTATATTTTGATTAGTTGAGGCTTTAAAACTTTCGGAGGCAGAGTTGCCAAATATATTGTTTAGTCCGAAATGATAGCGAGCGTCAACTGTGTATATGCCGTATTGTGTATTGAATTCGAATCCAAGACCGCCAACAAGTCCATAGTCGAAGCGGTTTTTTATTGGAGAATAGTGTTGTATTTGGTTAGATTCGATGGGGTTGTCTTGTATCATATAAGATATTTCGGGACCTAAATCAACGAAACACCGAAACATTTTTTGACCGAAAGTAAGGTGAGTCATAAAAGGAAGTTCGATGTAGTCGAGTCGGCGGAAACCATTAATGTCTTTAAATCCTCGTTGGGTGTAGTTAAGTTCGACTTTTATGCCAAAATACTTTTCAGAAATCATGCGAAATTGAGTTCCAGCGTGGAAAGTTATAGGTAGAGAAGGTTGTGCGATAGAGGGGTTTAACCATAAGAACGACCAAGAAGTACCACCACGCAGACCTACGGCATATTTGGGGTATTGGGCTTTTAAATCAATGCATAATGCACATTGCATGATACACAATATAATAGCGAATAGCGAGTAGCTAGTAGAAAAAAAATGAAAGATAGATTTTATATTTGTCATTGATAATCTGTTATCTGTAATCTGTTATCTATATTCAGATATTGTTGTGTTATTCCAATGTAGAAGATAATAATTTGTATTTAGCCATCGATTGTCGATAAGTTCTAATTTTGGTTTGGATTGTAGATATTTTGGCTCAAATTGAAATTGTTGTTTTAGAGCTAGTAGTGTGATGTCGTAGCCCAATAGATCGTATTTTGCTCCGATTGATTGTTTACGTATGCCAAACCAATTTTTGTATGTACTATTATATTCTTCTGGTTCGTTGGCATTAAATAGAGAATAGTATATAGTTTGAGGATATCGTTTTATGATATTTGTGCCCCATTCTTCAAACCCCCATACTTGTATATTGGGTAGTTGATAGAGGTTAAGGCTATCTAATATAGGCGTAACATCATTGATAAGAGAAGAGCCAAGTACGAAAATTGTCGTGTCAAATGTGATTTTTTGAATTATGGAATCTATGCATTCGGGTTTAATTGTAACGTTGATAAATTTTTTATTATTGTTTTTTAATATTTGCTCGAAAGTATTGATAAATGTATTTCCTTTGTTTTTGCATTTATCGAAGTGGCATAATACGTAATGTAAATTACGATGTAAGAATGTATTATTTATAATAGAGTTAAATAAAGTGTCTTGTGGAGGGTTGAATTGTATTAATTTAGGGAAATAGTATGTTGTGTCAATTTTGTTTGAAAATGGTACGATTGTAGTTATGTCATATTCTTTGGTGTATGATAATACTTTGTTTAATTGTTCGGTGTAGGCCGGACCGATTACGATATCAATATTTTGATTTTTGAGTAAAAGTAAAATAGAGTCGATTTTTTCGGGTGATTTAGGTAGGTTGTAGGTGAATATATTAGCAGAAATACCTTCTGTTTTAGCCTTTTCGAGAGCTAATAAAGCACCACGATAGAACTCTATGAAACGTTGTATGTTTTTTTCTTCATTAGAATTTTCGGTGGTTAGAGGTAGGAGGTAGGCTATATTAAGTTGAGAGTTGAGAGTTGAGAGTTGAGAATTTATGATAGATGAGTTTATGGTATTTATGGAATTTATAGACTCTATAGATTTTATTGTATCTGTAGATTCTATAGAAGGTGTGATTGTTTCCGTTTGTTGTTTTTCTCCTTTTATAAGTATCTCGGAACCAGCTTTGAGACCATTTTGGAGTTTTGGGTTGAGTGATATGAGCTCGTGTATTGCAATGTTGTATTTTTTTGAGATAGAATAGAGAGTTTCTTTGCGTTGTACAATATGAGTTATGGTATTTGTAACAATAGGTTTGTTTGTTGATGTTGTTGTCGGTTGGAAAGATTGAGGAAGTGTAATCTTTTTATTTTGTGAGATAATTAAAGTTTCACCTATTTTGATACCAGCTTTAGCCGAGGGGTTTAGGGCTATGAGTGTGTCGATACTGACATTATACATTTTTGATATGCTGTATAATGTTTGTTTTGGTTCAACAACGTGTGTAGTTACGGCTTCGCTTGCTTTGTTAAGAGTGTTAAACTTGATAGGGACAAGAATTTTGTCGCCAGCTTTGATGTTGGTTGTAAGATTTTCATTAGCCTCGTGCAAGTCGTTTTGTTTAATGCCGAATTTACGAGCAATGGCGAATAAACCCTCGCCTTGATTGATGGTATATTCGTAATATTTTTCACCATTTTTTTCAATGATAGGGTACTCGTTTTGAGCTTTCAAGTCAATGCACAATGCACAATGCGCAATGCACAATATAGTAGCAAGTAACGAGTAGTGAGTAACGAGATGAGTAATAAATTTTTTCATCATATAATTATAAATTATGAGTATGTTTAGTCGCAGAGGGCATATAGGTCTCCACGAGGATTTATTAACATAATAGGGTTATCTATATTTTTTATGATTTTGTGTTCTTTGGGTCCGAATATTAGATCGTCTAATCCGTAGTCGCGTGATGCTGATATTATGAGTAGATTATTTTGATTGTTATTATTTTGTATTCCAGCTTCAAATTCAATACCGCTACTATTTTTTTTCCCTTTTTGTTTAGTGTATTCTAAATTGAGAGAGTCGAAAAGAGAAGTTATAGCATTGATGTTTGTTATAGCTTTAGAACCATAGTCATTTGGTTGATAGATAGTAATAGGACAATTAAAATGTCGTGCGAATGATGAAGTAAAAGGTCCTTTTTCTCTCTCTTCTTCGAGGTTGGTTATTGGTAGAATAATGTTATTGATATTAAAATTAGTAGGTAGATTATCTTTCACAAATATATAGGGAATACGTAATTCACGACATTTGTTTAAATATGATTGTATCTCTTTGTTGGAGTTAAGACCGATAATCAGTAAAGCGGCATCTACATTTTCGACGATAGTATTTAAGTTGTAGAGATCTGATATAGTAATTTTGTGCACACAGAAGTTCATCTGTTCTGCAATTAAGAGAGTTAGATATTCGCTTGATTTGTTGTTATTGCTTATTTGTAGTATCGGTCTCATCTTTTTGATTACGTTTTTTTCGTTTGTTTTTACGTTCTTCTTGTTCTTGTTGTTTTATAAATTCTTTTTGAGCATCAACATCGGCTTGAGTTAGGCGTTTTGGTATTCTAAAAATATCGTCTTTAGATGTTGGTCGAGTGTTGATTTGCCATGTGTAGTTTGGTAGATATAGCATATTTTTGTTAATTTGTGACATAGGGTACATTATAGCCGTGGGAGAAGGGAATACGACGAAACGTTCTAATTCACCCTCTTGGAAATATACAGTCATATAACTACTTTTGATAGTGTTCATGCCGATTAGTTCACCTTGATCATTAGGAAAGAATATTGATTCGACATTACCTGAGATATCTACATGATTGAGTTTTTCGTTTACGATATATACAATAATTTCTTTGCCAGATATTTGATTGTAGTGTATTGTATCTTCTTCTTGAATCATCATTGCATTATTGACTACATGCATATGATCAACAGTACTATCTTTAGGATAGATGTGTATAGTATCACCAGTGATTTGTTGGTTTTCGTTCCAAACTATAGGCATTTGCATCAGGTGTAATATGGAGTCGGTAGAGCAGAATGTAAGTGAGTCGCACACACCTTGAAATTCGTTGTTGAAAAGGCGGACGTTACGATAAGCCAAAGTCATTTTCTCTTCATTATCTACGGCGTATGAGTAGAGTGTATCGCCGTGGATATATGTAGTGTCTTGTTGTGAAAATTCAACCATCATAGCAGAATCGGTGATTATACCAATTTCGCCATCTTCTTTGTAGTAGCCGTAGTGACCATATAGGTTTATTTTGTTGAGAGAGTCTTTAAGAATAACATTTTGAAAAGCTTCGCCCACACCAATAGCTTTATCGTAAAATATTGTGTCTCCAGCAAGAGATTTACCGTTTCCATGATTGATAAGAGATTCTTTGAGTAGTTGAGATTGATCGGTTTCACTATTATACCATCCCAATTCAGAATAGATAATTGTACTATCAGAATGATGTATATAAGTAGGACCGAGTATTGTAGCAATTTTAGTTTCAGTGCTGTATGTTAGAGTATCGCTTTCGATTGTTGAATTGCTATTTACTCCAACTACATTATACTTGAACTCTGCAATTTTTGTATTAGAATAGTAGTAACCATGTTTAGATACAAGAGTGTTGAGTGAATCAACCAATTTGCCACCGCAGGTATAATAGCCAAGATTTTTTTCGCGGTTGTATATTAGAGTATCTGTGTAGAGAGTAACCTCTCCATTTATCATCTTTACGTTGTGATAGAGGTGACCGATTTTAGTATTTCCGTTGTAGTTTAGGCGTTTAGAATAGATTTCGAGTGAGTCACCTTGTTCGATTTTTACATGTCCAAAAGCCTTAAATGAATTGGATTTTTGGTTGAGGTGAGCAGAGTCGCAATAGAGATAGACGTCATCGTGACGTAGCAGTACATTGCCAACCAGCACTTGAATGTCGGGTAGATTTTCGTTGTCGAATCGCACCACATCGCTTCGTTCGAGGTAGATGAGTGTTTGTTTGCCTGAACGTTTTATGGTGTCGTTAAGTTCTGTTTTTGTCTCTTTTTTTTGTGTGCTTTTTTGTGTTTTTTCAGTTGATGTTTTTTCCTTTTTTTCGATTTTAGGTTTTTCGATCTCAGGGGCGATAGGTTTAGTTACAAATTCGGTAGGCATTTGGGCATAAACAACACAACTGCACAGTAATAGAAATATTACTGGCAGTAGTCGTATTGCTGATATATAAATAAGCCTTATTTTTTTATCCATTGAAATTCAAAGTTGCATTCGCGCCACTCAGGAGATATATAAATATAAGTATCTGCAATTTTTTTGATCAACCATTCTTTAATTGTTTTTTCGCGTAGTTGGTTTTCGCACATAGTTTTTAGTGTTTGAAAATCGTCGGTTATATTTGCTTTGTGGCTAGGTATGTGATTTTTGAGTTTTACAATAGCATATACATCTCTACCTAATTTTTGAGAGAACATAGAGAAAGGTTCGGATATTTCGCCAGGTTTCATTGTATATACTATTTTTGCTATTTCAGGAGGTAAGTCTTGGTATTCAAATCGTGATGAGCCATTGTTTTGGTTTGTCATAATACCACTATTCATGCGAGTATCTTTGTCGGATGACATAAGAGAAGTTGCAGTTTCGAATGAAATTTTTTCTGTGCGAATATCATTAGCGATACTATCTAACATGTTGAGAGTTTTGATTTTAATATCACTTGTGATTTTTGGGCGGAGCAATATGTGGCGACAATTTACGCGGTCATCGCGGCGTTCGATGAGTTGGATAAGGTGGAAGCCGAATTCTGTTTCTATTACTCGGCTGATGCTTCCAGGTTCGGTGAGAGCGAACGCAGCATTGGCAAATTCGGGTACGAATGTAGCACGACCTGCGAATCCTAATTCACCACCTTGTTTAGCACTTTCGGTATCGTCGGAGTAGAGACGTGCTAACATAGAGAAGTCGGCATTGCCACTTTTTACACGATCGGCATATTCGCGGAGTCGATTTTTAGTGGCTTCGATAACTTCCTCAGGTATAGGAGGTTCTAAAGTTATGATTTGTACTTCTACTTGAGCAGGAACAGTAGGGATGGAGTCATTGGAGAGGGTAGAATAGTATTTGCGCACATCGGAAGGTGTAACCTTTATATTTTCTACTAATGATTGTTGTACTTGTTGTACAAGTGATTGATCAGCTATAGTTTGGCGCATTTCATCTTTAATTTCAGAGTAAGTTTTGCGATAGTACTCTTCTAATTTTTCGCGAGAGCCTATTTGACGGATAAAGAAGTTCATTTGTGAATTCACTTGGCTTTCTACTTGTCCGTCATTTACTTCGATACTATCGATTTTGGCTTGATGGATGAAAAGCTTTTGAATAGCGATTTGTTCAGGAATTATACAATAAGGATCGCCTTGTAAGCGTTGACCTTCGTATTGTGCACGGATACGTTCTTGTTCCACATCGGAACGAAGTATAGCTTCATCGCCAACGACCCATACTACACCATCTATCATATTTTTTTCTTGAGCATTTATATAATGCATAATGCACAATGCACAATGCACAATTATTAGCAGAAAGATTTTTTTCATAAATTCGTTTATTTTTCGATTTTTATTTGATTGTAGCGGACTGCGTGATTGTATATGTCGTTACCAAAGTTGTTGAGATACTCCATTTTTTGTTGGTTGTGTAGTGTTGTGCGAACATCTTCCATTATCATTTCGAGTGGAGTTATTTCTCTTTGAGGTATATATTCTGTGATATTGATTAGAGTAAATGTTAAACTATCTTTTTCTTCGTAATAACCAGGTTTATTTATTTTTAGTTTTGTGTTCTCTATATCAATAATTTCGTTTAATGGACGCCAATAATCAGTGAATAGTTGATAATCTCTAGCATATTGGAGCGCATATTTTTCGATTTCGGCAATGTTGTCTAGGTTTTTGAATTTACGTTGTATTTTATCGGTTTTTATATTGTTGGGAACTTTCATTAATGCGCCTTTAACGATAGGTTGTTTTAGTATGAACTGTTGTTTGTTGGCATTATAAAAGTTGGTTGTGGCCTCGTCGGTTGGTAGTTTTATTTTTTCATTTACCATTTCTTGTTTGTAGTAGTGTATGGTAAGTGTGCGACGATAACTTTCAACCATTTTGTCTATTTCTGATTGATTTGAAATATTGCGTTCTGCATTTTGGAGTATTAATATATCGGTTGCCCATCGGCGAATATAAGCATTAATAATAGCCGTACTATCGTCACTATTCGTTCCCTCTGGAACTAGATTTTTTATATCTTCTATGTAGAGATGATTATCACCAACAGAAGCAATAATGCTTTCACTCTCACGCTCTTTTATATATTGTTCTATATAAGAGCATGAGGTGAAGGTAATGCACAATGCAAAATTCACAATGCACAATGATATATTTTTCATTGTATTTTTCAATTTGTTATCTTAGTGAATTTAGAACTTCTTGATTGATTTTTACTGCGTATTTGTTACGGAGATTTTCAATCCATTGTTTTTCGAGATAGTTTTGATAATCTGCTGTAATTGTGCCACGTACATCGGTGTATGTTTCTGGCTTTTTGAGTTTTTTGCCTACTACTATAGCGATAGGTAATTCTTCATTAGCTTCTATTTGAACGTTCGATTGTTTGAATGCGTTTAAGTCGATATAACTATTTTCGCCTTGTTTCCATAATCCACGTTCAACAGATGCTAATGTAATAGAATCGTTGTTTACTTGTGTGCGAATGTAGTTAGCAACTGAGTCAGGATTCATTTTTTTGATAGATTTTTTCAATAATTTAGCAGTTGCCTCATCTTTACATTTCACAACAAAACCTTTGTAGCGAGGCTCATTCCAAGTATAGTTCTTTTTGTTTTGTTTGAAATATTTTTCTAAACCTTCTTTATCTTTGATTGCTTTTTCCCACACTTCTTTATTTGAAACTTCAAACAAAAGGATACCATCATGATATTCTTTCATAAGGTTTGCAAAATCAACATATTTATTTTCGAGTTGCGAATCTTCGTATTGGATGAGTTTTATTTCTGCCATTTGAGCAATTTTAGCATCAATGTCCGTACCCATCATTTTTGTAGTTGCATAGTAAGCTACCAATTCGCTTGTTGGTATTTGTTGATCTGCAAATGACATAAGAGTGCCAATCATTTCTGCTCCTTTTGCTTTCAGTAAAGAGTCGTTTTCGGCATATTGTGCGATAAATACCTTAGCTGCAGCAACTTCATTTTCATTGATTTGGAAGTTATATTCTTTTTTCAATTTATTTACGAATGATGTTTTTGCTGCAGTTGAGCGACTATCATATTGCATCATACGTTGTATTTCGCTTTTTTTCTTTTCAAAAGGTTCAATCCCACGTTTTTCTTTGAGATTGATAATATGGTAACCAAATTGTGTTTTGATAATTTCAGATGTTTCACCTACTTCCAATTCAAAAGTAGCTTTTTCGAAGTCGCGCACCATACGGCCAATGCCAAACCAACCTAAATCACCACCTTTTTGAGCTGATGCTTTGTCATCGCTTAGCTCTTTAGCCAATGTAGCAAAATCTTCTCCAGCATCAAGACGTTTTTTGATTTCAACAATTTCTTGATATTTTTTGTTTTGCATTTCCTTTGGCATACGATCGTTACACATTTTCATAATGTGGCGAGCATTCACTTGACCCCATGCTGGACGACGGTTGTGCACTTTGATGATATGATAGCCATAATCCGATTTAATAGGATTTGAAACAACATTTAAAGGCAAATCATACATTGTCTTTTCGAATGGCCATACTAATTGTAGGGCAGTGAACCAGCCAAGATAACCATGATTGCGTGTAACTGATTGGTCGGACGATAATTCATCTGCTACCTTACCGAATTCCTTTCTTGCATTCAAGCGTTTAATAGCCTCAAGAGCTTTGTTGTATGCTTCTAGTGTATCTTCGCCTTCTGTTTTAATAAGTATATGGCTCACTTCACAGTCTTGACTAAAGTGGCTATATGCCTCTTGAAACAAAGCATCTTCTAATTTTGAGTCGGTCAAATATGGTTTTGCTAATTGTCTGCGATAGCCGTTTAATTCGCGTTTGAAGGTTTGTAAAGTATCAAGTCCTTGAGCTTTAGCTTCGGCTACTTTGAGTTTGAAGTTCACAAACAATTCTACATATTCATCCAATGTTTTTTTGTCAATTGCGTTGCCTGTGTTGTTTTTGTTGTAGATGTATTCAAATTCAGCTTTTGTAATAGGTTCTCCGTTGATTGTCATCAACACCTCTTCTTGAGCTTTCAAATCAATGCACAATGCACAATGCACAATGCATAATAATGCAAATAATGTTTTTTTCATAATTCTATGTTAGTTTTTATTATTTTTTTTCTTTGTCCCAATGGCATCAACCAAGATGCCATTGAGTATTTTTTTTAGATTAGGCTATTGCCTGTCATATCAGCAGGAGCTTCGATACCCATCACTTTGAGGATAGATGGAGCTACATCGGCCAAGATACCATTTTTTACTTCGCCTTTGTATGAGTCAGATACGAATACAAATGGTACGGGGTTGAGTGAGTGTGCTGTATTTGCTGAACCATCAGCATTCATTGCGTTGTCGGCATTACCGTGGTCGGCAATGATGATAGTTTGATATCCGTGTGCACGAGCAGTTTCTACCACTTGTTCTACGCATTTGTCGATTGTAACTACAGCCTTCTCAATAGCTTCATACACACCAGTGTGACCTACCATGTCGCCATTTGCAAAGTTCACAATTGCCAAATCATATGTTTCTTTTGCCAATTCAGCCGAGAGAGCATCTGCCACTTCGAAAGCCGACATTTCAGGTTTTAAGTCGTAAGTAGCCACTTTTGGCGAGTTAATTAAGATACGTTCTTCGTTTTCGTATGGAGTTTCGCGACCACCATTGAGGAAGAATGTAACGTGAGCATATTTTTCAGTTTCGGCAATGTGCAACTGACGAGCTCCTGCTTTTGATACTACTTCGCCCAATGTGTTTTCTACATTTTCTTTGTCGAATATTATGCTTACTCCTGTGAACGAAGCATCGTATGGAGTCATACAGTAGTAGTCCAACTTCAATGTTTTCATTCCCTCTTCAGGCATATCTTTTTGAGTCAACACTTGAGTCAACTCTTTAGCACGGTCGTTACGATAGTTGAAGAAAATCACCACGTCGCCATCTTTGATAGTAGCAACAGGACGACCTTCGCCATCTACGTGCACGATAGGTTTGATAAATTCGTCAGTTACTTCGTTGTCGTATGATTTTTGCACTGCATCTACAGTGTTTGTTGTAGCTTCGCCAATGCCGTTTACCAACAAGTCGTAAGCAATTTTCACACGTTCCCAGCGTTTGTCGCGGTCCATAGCGTAGTAGCGACCGATGATAGATGCAATTTTTCCACCAGTAGTAGCCAAATGTTCTTCCAATTGAGCAATGAAACCTTTGCCCGAGCGAGGGTCAGTGTCACGACCATCCATAAAGCAGTGAACATAGTGATTTGCAAGACCATAGTGTTTTGCAATATCGCATAATTTAAACAAGTGAACCAACGAAGAGTGCACACCACCATCCGAAGTCAAGCCCATAAAGTGAACATCGCCACCATTTGCTTTAGCAAACTCAAACGCCTTTTTAATAGCCTTATTTTCAAGAATAGAGTTGTCAGCACAAGCGCGATTGATTTTCACCAAATCTTGATATACAATACGACCAGCGCCAATATTCAAGTGACCCACTTCCGAGTTACCCATTTGTCCGTCGGGCAAACCTACGTTTTCGCCAGAAGCTTGCAATTGAGAATGAGGATAATTTTCCAACAGGCTGTTCCAATAAGGAGTGGGCGTGTTGAAGATAACGTCTGCTTTTCCGTGTTGGCCGATGCCCCAACCATCGAGGATCATCAGCATAGCTTTTTTACTCATGATGTTTATTGTTTAATTGTTTGATTTTCTGATATCTCGTTTTATCGCTTTTCTACTTTGCTTGATCAATTTCGGGCTGGCCACCACCGCGATTTCCACGCGACGATTCAGCTTGCGACCCTCTTCCGATTCGTTGGTGATGATGGGCACCAGCGCACCTTTTCCTTCGGTGTGAACCGCGCCGAGTCCTTCTTTTTTCAAGATTTTCTTCAGTGTCTTGGCACGTTCTTCCGACAAAGCCAAAGACATGTATTCCGAGGCGTTATTGTCGGTGTGAACCAAAATGTATGTTCTGAAATCGGGAAATTGCGACAGGATAAACGCGAAACCTTCCATGTAACGGATGCCGCCTTCTGTCAGTTCGCTACGACCGCTTTTAAACATGAAGTCGCTGGGAATCACCATCAATACACCTTCGTCGGGTTGGCGGATGGTGGCCACTTCGTCTTCGCTGAGCATGCTTTCCAATTTGATTTCTATCAGCTGCGCCTGCTCCTTCACCACTGCGGCGGTGCGCTTGTTCAACAAGGTGGCGTCTTTGTTTTCCAAACCTGCATGAACGATGTATTCGGCCGCCGTATTCTGCAGCAGTTCGTCCACTTCTCTATCGTAGAGTGCATTGCTGATTTCCTTCGGCATCGTACAAGCGGAAAGCAGCAACAAAGCGGTAAACAACAATGTAGATAGTCGGTTCATTCAGCTCATTTTCAAGCCTGCAAATGTACGAATTTTTCTCTATCTTCTGGAAAAGAATCTTGTGCTTTTAAATGCTGATAGTATCTTTGTGAAAATTCTTAAAATATGATTAAAAAGGTTCTGATTATCAGTTTGTTGTTTTTGTTGGTTTGCCCTTTGCTACATTCGCAGGAAGAAGTATCGAGCATATCGATATTGAATCGGGTCGTCCCTCCTTCGCCTGAGGCGGCGGCTTTGGCTCGTTACGGAGAATATCCGGTCGGACACACGACAGGTGTTCCAAAGATTGAAATTCCCTTGTACGACATTCAGTTGGGAGATTATCATTTGCCGATATCCATTTCGTATCATGCATCGGGAATACGTGTGGACGATGTGGCTTCGACGGTGGGGCTTGGCTGGGTGCTGAATGCGGGCGGTGTTGTAACGCGAACCATACATGGAGCTCCCGATTTGAGATTAAGTCAAGCGACAGATAGAGATACTTTGTATCATTCATATGCGGAACTGCATACGTTGATAGAACAGATGCAAAGTTCCGGAGGTTTAAATTTTGATAGATTATTGACTATTATCAATCAAGGGGCAATTGCAGAAGAAACTTTCAATACCAATTCCAAATATGATGTTCAATCGGATAGGTATTGTTATAAATTCGGCAATAAGTCGGGTGTTCTTCGATACTCGCATAAGGATAACAGTTTTGTCACGCTTAATGCTGATCCACTATATATTTATGTGACAAGGGGTGAAAATAGCGAATTTTATATCTTGGACACCGATGGGATAGTTTACATCTTTCAGGATAAAGAATATGTGGGCCCGACTAACGAGGAAACCTTAACAGAAATATCATCGTGGTATCTTTCTGAGATTCAAACACCGAATGGTAATATAACTTTTGAATATGATAAGAAGTGTTATTATCATTATGCATACTCATTGTCAGAATCAATGGAATTGGGGTATTATAGGAAATTGACAATAATGGGCAAGAGGTCAGACCCATTATGGATACCGGAAGAGGGTATTGGATTGGAGGAATTGGATATCAACGATTTGATATTGTCTTTAGATACTTCATATTCCGTAAAAACAAATAAAGAATCTATTCAGTATCTATATAACATACCTATCTTAAAATGTATAAGATGGAATGGAAATCGAATAGATTTTTCTTATTCGACAGAACGAAGAGATCATCTCCCCATTCGATTGACAAAGATGGAGGTCAGAGATTTTCAAGGTGAGATAGTAAAGACTATTTTTTTCGACAATGATTATTACATGGGGCGAGATTTGGATAATTACAGAATGCTCTTGCGTGGACTTTCGGTATCAACGGAAGGGCTGTATTCATTCGCTTATGATACATCTCGACAGCTTCCTTCGTATTACCTGAAAGAAAAGGGATTGGATGGAAATGTGGCAAGACATAGGTCTCGTACGGATTATTGGGGTTATTGGAATGGAACAGAGAGTCAGTATTATGTATCCGTAGATGCCATAAGGCCGATTATCAACTCCTATGTTAATAATGGCCATCATTTCTCTGCCAAAGAGCATTGGCTGGAAAATACAGCAAATAAGAATCCGAATTTCGAGTATGCAAAGACCGGTGTTCTGAAATCCATTACATTTCCCACTGGAGGATCAACGGGATTTGTTTACGAGCCCAATGTCATAAATGGAGATACCGTGGGCGGCTTGCGGATAAAGCGTATCAGTTCTTTTGCAAATGATGGGAAATCAAGGATAAAGAATTATTACTATGATTGGGGATATGTTACACACGATCCACCAGAGTTTATGATGAGATACAAGGTTTATCATCGTTACATAACAATTTCAGGCTCAAATATTTTAAGTGAAAGAACAAGGTGTTTGGCAGATCCAATATTGCCTTTGAGTGATAATAGCGGTGGCCCTGTGTTTTATGAAACCATTAGAGAGGTTGATAATGAGGGGACTATTTGTTATGAATATCTCCCTGGAAATTTTGTTAAGTATATTGGAACGTTAAACTTAGATAATCCTCTTTTATCTCCAAGCAATTTAAATGATGAGGGATATGCTCGTCCTTATCTTGAATCCAAAAAGATTTATGATAAGACAGGTCTTTTGTTGCAGACAGAATCTTATGAATACGAATCGAAGAGCGTTAAATCATATGAAGTAGGTAACGAGGTTATGTGTACTTATACGATTGGAACTGAATTTGGAGAGATTCTTCCATTGAGTTCATATGTCGTAGATGGTACTGCCATCC
>JAZOMI010000030.1:0-14580 GCA_045653825.1 Candidatus Aphodosoma sp.
CTTTTACTGCCCTATTGTGTAATGGTAGCACAGCAGATTCTGGTTCTGTATGTCTGGGTTCGAGTCCTAGTGGGGCAACAAGTATTATGTGAAAGTTGAAATTTGAAAGTTGAAAACCATGCGGGTACACAAACTTTCAAAATTCATCTTTCAACTTTCAACTTTCAACTTTATAAATATGCAACCTTTAGCCGAACGATTGCGTCCTCGCAACTTAGATGATTATATTGGTCAATCTCACCTAGTGGGTGAGGGTGCCATTCTCCGTCAGATGATTGAGAGTGGCAATGTGTCGTCGTTCATATTGTGGGGCCCTCCTGGAGTGGGCAAAACCTCGTTGGCAAGAATTATTG
The DNA here is from genome assembly GCA_045653825.1 of Candidatus Aphodosoma sp. GTDB lineage: Bacteria > Bacteroidota > Bacteroidia > Bacteroidales > Paludibacteraceae > Aphodosoma. The sequence goes on from JAZOMI010000030.1 coordinate 354, forward strand.
CCAATGTATTGGAACGTCCTTTTTTCACACTAAGTGCTGTAACTTCTGGGGTGAAGGATGTGCGTGAAGTGATTGAGAAGGCTAAACAATCTCGGTTTTTCAATCAGGCTAATCCGATTTTGTTTATTGATGAGATACATAGATTTAGTAAGTCGCAACAAGATTCGCTACTTGGGGCTGTGGAAAATGGGACTTTCACACTGATTGGTGCTACGACTGAAAATCCTTCGTTTGAGGTGATTACGCCTCTACTCTCTCGTTGCCAAGTGTATGTATTAAAATCGCTTGAAGTTGGGGATTTAGAGAAACTTACACAACGTGCGCTGACAACCGATGTGGAGTTGAGCAAACGTGAAGTTGAGTTACAAGAGACTGAAGCTATGTTCCGCTTTTCGGGTGGTGATGCCCGCAAATTGCTTAATATAATAGAGATATTGCACAATGCCCAACCAGAAGGTGAATTGGTAATTAATAATGATATAGTAACTACTCGCCTACAGCAAAATCCACTGGCTTACGACAAAAATGGCGAGTTGCATTATGATATTATTTCGGCTTTTATAAAAAGTATTCGTGGCTCTGACCCTGATGCAGCTATATATTGGTTAGCCCGAATGATTGCCGCAGGTGAAGACCCTAAGTTCATCGCCCGCCGTCTTGTGATTTCGGCATCGGAAGATATTGGGTTGGCTAATCCTAATGCGTTGTTGTTGGCAAATGCTTGTTTTGATACTATTCATAAAATAGGTTGGCCAGAGGGTAGAATTCCTCTTGCTGAAACTACTATATATTTAGCTACTTCGCCAAAGAGCAATTCGGCATATAATGCTATAAATGAAGCTTTAGAGTTGGTTGAGAGAACGGGCAATCTGCCTGTACCATTGCATTTGAGGAATGCACCTACTAAATTGTTAAAAGAGTTGAACTATGGAAAAGAGTATAAATATGCTCATGATTTTCCAAATCATTTTGTAGCTCAACAATATATGCCAGATGCTTTGCAGGGTACGAAACTTTGGATGGCTCAACCTAATCCGGCAGAAAATAAAATGGATGAGTTGATGAAGAAACTTTGGGGCAAAAAATAAAGTTATGCAAAAAGTAAAACTACGCGATACAATCACATTGGTATCTATTTTTGGACTTGTGATAGCCTATATATTGGTTATTGCTATCAATAATATCATATACGAGGATAGGATTTCACTTCGTTTTATGCTTTATTGTTCGGCATACGGTGCACCTTTCATTGTGATGGCAGGTATGTTTAATCAATATTTGGTGCGCTGGTGTAATAAACAAAAATGGATGCTCAAACACGAACATATAACCTCTGTTTTTCAGCTTTTCTTTGCTATATTCGTAGCAATATTTTTCACAATCTTTGCTTTTTTTATGTTCGACCCTATCGAACATGAGGTTTTTGCCGATACATTTAAAGAGACCTATTTTCAGATATCAATTATTGCCGACACCATGGTCAACTGCTTCATTCTGATGTTGGCAAAATTCATAGACCAAGCCGAAGTGGTTCAACGACAAGAACAGCATATTAGGGCAATAGAATCGGAAATTATGCGCGTCAAATATCAACAACTAAAGGCTCAAGTAAATCCTCATTTCCTATTTAACACTCTGAATATCTTAATATCTCTTATCAATTCTAACCCACATAAAGCAACCGAATTTACAAAACAATTAGCTTCAATCTATCGCTATTTACTATCGAATGACAAACAGGATGTTGTGCTTCTATCTGAAGAATTAAAATTCGTGCAACAATATGCTAAGATATTAAATATACGCTATGGTGAAGGTATAAAAATCAATATTCCTCAGGCAACAGATGTGGCTGTTTTATCGATGAGAATTATACCTACAGCTATACAAATTCTAATAGAAAACGCTTGTAAACACAATATTATATCAACAACAAACCCACTAACTATCAGTATTATTATTGACGATAACAAAATAATAGTAAATAACAATATAGCACCGCGACCTATACCTGCTGACTCGACGGGATTGGGACTAAAAGGATTGAAAGAAAAATATAAAATCATCGCAAATAAAGAGATAGAAATAAAACAAACGGATACGACATTCAGTGTTGCAATACCACTGATGACACGACACGAAATTGCATAATTGACAGATAGCAAATATTATGAGATATCTAATTATAGAAGACGAACCATTGGCGCAAGAAGAATTGGTGAGAATGTTGAAGTCGATTGACCCAGATTTCACACTTTTAGCATCAATAGATTCGGTGCAGGAATCTATCAATTGGTTCAATAATAACGAACAACCAGATATTGTCTTTATGGACATTCATTTGTCGGACAATATTTGCTTTGATATATTCAACAAGGTGAAAGTTACGGCTCCCGTAATTTTCACAACCGCATACGACCAATATGCAATAGAGGCATTCAAGACAAATGGTATTGCCTATTTATTGAAACCAATTGAAGAAGAAGAACTTATTGGGGCTTTAAAGAAATTCCAAACATTGACTAATACGAATATAGAACTGTCGGATATTCATACACAAATACAACAATTATCAAGTTTGTATACTCAACCTTCGGTTCATAACACCTACAAAGAGAGAGTATTAGCAAAAGTAGGAGACAACTATCAGCATGTAGCAATGCAAGATGTTGCATATTTTTATAGCGAAGACCACTATACGTTTGTAGCAACCAAAGATAAACAACGCTATATCATAAATTATACGCTTGACACTCTTGTTGAACAACTAAACCCACAACAATTTTTCCGTATTTCACGACAATTTATATTAAACATTAATTCAATCAATACAATATCGAAACATTTTAACGGACGATTGAAAATAACAGTAAATCCTTCATTCTCAGAAGAAATATATGTTTCACGCAACAGAGTTCAAACATTTCTTGCTTGGCTGGATGGTGAAATAGTTGCTATTCAGTAACGAAAAACTACCATTCGTCAGATTTTAGTTTCACAGAATACAAATTAGTATTAACTTTGCAGCATAAAAATAGCACTGCTGTGAAGCAACGCAAAAACAATTTAGGTTTTAGGTAATAAATAAAAAAGTCCTACGACGTGTTGTCATGGGACTTTTTATTTTTTTATACAATTTATAAGTGATATATTGAAATATTTTTGTATCTTTGCGAGCGAATAAAAGGCAAGTAATATGATTACATTTCCAAACGCAAAAATCAATATAGGGCTAAATATAACAGAAAAACGACCAGATGGTTATCATAATTTAGAAACTATATTTTATCCTATTGAATTGTGCGATGCATTAGAATTTGTACAAGGGAAAGAGACAAAATTCAGTTGTAGCGGTTTGGAAATAGAAGGAGAGTCGGACAATAACCTGATAATGAAAGCCTACAGATTATTGAAAGAAGAGTTTGATTTGCCTACAATCAATATACATTTACACAAAGCAATTCCGATGGGAGCAGGCTTAGGTGGAGGTTCGGCTGATGCGGCATTTATGTTGAAAATGCTAAATGACGAATTTAAACTTGGATTATCATCAGCAGAATTACAACAAAAAGCAGCGAAATTAGGTGCAGATTGTGCTTTTTTCATAGAAAACAAGCCTACTTTAGCCAAAGGAATAGGCAATATATTTGAGCCTACTGCAGTAAATTTATCAGGATACTATATCGTTTTAGTAAAACCAAATGTGCATGTATCGACAGCAGAGGCATATGGTGGATGTAAACCTCAACGTTGGACTACTCCACTCGAAGAGGCTATAAAACAACCTATTGCAGAATGGAAAGACTGCATATTCAACGATTTTGAAAAAACAGTGTTCATTGCCCATCCCGAATTAGCCGATATTAAAAAGATGTTGTATAAAAAAGGGGCAATATATGCAGCAATGTCAGGCTCAGGCTCTACAATTTACGGAATTTTCGATGAAGAAGTGAGCGATATAGATACTATTATTAACTCGAAAATTTATTATCTTCAACTCAAATGACCAATACCTTTGATTTCTATATATATCCACGCGAAGCTGATGCATCTAAACGAATATCACTTCAAAATATAGGTGCATTCATTCTTGACACTGCAGGTATGGCGGCAAATGCTCGTGGTCTAGGAATGGATTATATGCACGAACATGGATTGGCTTGGGTAACAAGTCGTATGGCTATAGAAATGAAGGAATATCCTCGTGAATATGAAACTATTAGCATAGAAACTTGGGTTGAAGATTGCACTTCAATATTTTCAACTCGTAATTTCTTAATATACAACGATAAAAAGGAGGTTATAGGTCAAGCCTCTACTCTATGGTCGATGATTGATTTCAAAACTCGCAAGATGGTTGACTTGTTGAAAACCACCAAATTAGCAGACCATGTAGTAACAACACAAAAAGAGTTATTCACAATAGGGAAACCTAAACGCATTGATTATAAAGGAGAAGGTGATGCGAGATTAACTCATCGCGTGGTTGTCAGTGATATAGATATGAATCAGCATGTGAATTCGATGAAATATCTACAATGGGCAATTGATACTCTATCATTGGACGAAATCATGAATTCAACAATCAAACGCATTGACATAAATTATTTACGAGAAGCATTGTATGACCAAAATATAGATGTGTATTGTGTTGACATTGACAATCAAAAACGATTTGAACTACGCAACCAAGAAGGGCTAGCTTGTTGTAAAATTTTATTAACATACGCCTAATGGAAGAGAAAAAGACCGACAAACGACATGATTTTGGTCGTCACTGCGAGTTTATGGCACGCACCTATCTTGAACAACAAGGTTATCTCATTCTCGAAACAAATTGGCATAGCGGCCATAAAGAGATTGACATTATTGCCAAAGAAGGCGAGATTTTGGTAATTGTTGAAGTTAAAGCACGCAAAGACGAAACTCTAACGCATGCCGAAGATGCTGTTGACGAAAAAAAAATCCGCAATCTCATTCACGCCACCCATAACTATATATTATTAAAAGAATTAGATTGCGAAACTCGTTTCGACATTATCACTCTCGTATTAGACAACGATGGAGAATACAAACTAAATCATATAAAAGACGCATTTGTACCTCCTATAAATATGCGATAAATAAATTATTAAAAAAACCGATATGACAATGGTATATAATAGTCTCTTTAAACTATGAAAAAAATAATTTTATCATTTGCAGTAGTTGCATTATTTACATTTAATCTTACCTCTTGCGACAAAAACGAACGCAAATGTTACAAATTTACTTACGAAAAAGAAATAGCTGGTGCAAAAATCGAAAAAACACTCTATGAATGGTGCTCTGCCAACGAAGCTGATGCTCAAAAAGAAGCTCTCGAAAAAGAACTTGGCATTAAAGTAACTCGCTCTATTGCATCTACACACAAAACAATTGAAGATTGCATAGCAGCTAGTATTGAAAAATAAACAATTAAAACTAAATAATTTTATTAATTCATTTTTTTACCGACGGGACGATGGGATATAACAGTCACCTTAAAGTCATGAAAAAACTTTTCTATTCTTTCTTTATGCTCATTGCTATGAGTTTAACTTTCATCGCATGTGAACAAACAACACCAGAACCAGGACCTCAACCAGAACCAGAACCAGAACCAAAAGTTGAATCTAATTGCTATTTGTATCAAGCACAACAACAAATGGATAATAATGGTAGCGCTTTGTACATACTTGAGTTTATGACAAACGGACTTAATGCTGAAGAAAAATCTGGTAGTGGTGATTATCTCATCTTAATGCTATACTCTGAACCTCAAGAAAATTCTGCTCCAGCAGCTAAAACTTATAACTATGCTAAATATAGTGATTGGGATCAATATCGAGAAGAATGCTTCCTTGGTGGTGCTATTTTGAAAAACGAGCAAACAGGACAACAACTAATAGCAGGTACATTTGTTCAAATCATTGAAGATGGGGAAGTGGTTGATATTGCATTCAGCACTGGTGGCACAGTAGAATTTAAAGGAAATTTAGAAGAAGCCACACTGATCGCAAATTTTGATCTCATAAGTGGATATAATACAAACCAAACTTACAAAAAAGAATTTATCTATAATGGTCCAATTGAACTAAAAAAAGCAACTTCTGTTGCTCCTCAAAGAGCAATGTCAAAAGCATTAAAACTAACTAATCTTTCAATTAACTACTAAAACTTTTATTATAAAAACGGCTCAAAATTTGAGCCGTTTTTATTTTTTTTCGACTTTTCCTTATATCTAAATATCAAAATTTTGATAATACATATAGATAAAATAATGTTTTTTTCATATATATTAAGCAAACAAACAAAATTAACGAAATTTACACGCACTATAACACACTTATAAATCAGCCACTTAAGAATATCATTAAAAATAATTACAAAATAATTGCAAAAATATTTGGTGGAATAAGAAAAAAGTCGTAATTTTGCATCGCTTTTGAAGGAGAGATGGCAGAGTGGTCGATTGCAGCGGTCTTGAAAACCGCCGTACTGAGAGGTACCGGGGGTTCGAATCCCTCTCTCTCCGCAAGAAAAAATAAATCAAGGATGCAACCTTGATTATTTTTTTATTAGTGCACTTTTAAAACTTTAATTAAAATGAAAAAAGGAATTCATCCAGAAAGCTATCGTCCCGTAGCATTCAAAGACATGTCAAACGAAGAAGTATTCATCTCTCGTTCAACTGTCGCTACGAAAGAAACTATCGAAATCGATGGGGTAACTTATCCTTTGGTAAAACTTGAAATCTCAAGTTCTTCTCACCCTTTCTACACTGGCAAAACTAAATTGGTTGACACTGCTGGTCGCGTAGATAAGTTCTTGAACCGTTACCAAAACAGAGCAAGCCGCAACAAAAAATAATTGCTGGCTCGGACAAAATAGCACAAGCCTTGAAACTCAAAAGTTTCAAGGCTTTTTTTATTGATATATGAAGTTTTTTTTGTAAATTTGCTTAATCTTAATTCACAATTCATAATTCATAATTCATAGTTATAAATAGGTATATATCAATTATTTATGTCAACTAATATCAAATACTATATTTTCACTTTTTTCGCCATTCTGCTATCTTTTGCCTCTTCGGCTCAAGAAGTAATTGATTATGCCGATTTTTTCAAGCAACGTGAATATCCAAAATCATTGCTTTACATGAAAATTGGCTACGAACACACTCAAATAAACGGCTCTATATTCAACACCGAGATGGCAGGTATCTACTCCCCTGCTCGTTGGGTTGATGTTTATGGTGGTTTCCATGTCTCAACACGCAATCTATACCAAGCAGCAGCTCGTGGCGATTTCAAATGGTGGGTAGGCAAAACCCGTAACCTAGCCCTCCGCAACCAATATTCGTATAGTGCGTATGCTAACGAAAATCTCCAAAACTTCAATATGTCTTTGATGTTGGTATATGACCAAGAATATCTATACGCTGCATTTGGTGGTTATGCTCAATTTTTCACCAATTTCTTTATACAAGAAGGGGCTGAACGTACATATATTTGGGAACCTGGCCTAGCTTACGATTTTCAAACACGCATATTCAAAAAATCACACATCTGGAATCTTGGACTACAAATCACAAATATTCGCCATTTCTTAGTAGAAAGATCTTATGCTCCTAACATAATATTAAATGGGAACTATCGCATTTGTAGTGAAGGCAACGACCACCTTAATCTCCTATTTGAGGCAGGATTTCAACCTACAGGTATATTCCATATAGCAGTTAATTATTATTCTTTCTTTTTTAACGTCGGCGTAACATGCAAAATATAAAATATTTCTTTTCAACTATTATCATTATTATCATTTTTGTGGCTTGCGACAAATATGATATTCAAGGATTCTTTGTTTCACCAAGCAAAGAACGTGTGAATACTCGCTTCGAACAATCAATCGCTTACAATGAGCAACATCAAAACGACACACTTATATTCTCTAACCAAGAAGAATATACATTCCTTGCTGCAGCTGATTTTCACGTAAAAACCACAGCTGTCAATATAGCTAAATACGCCAATATTACAGCTTCAAATCCAAATATCTTATTTTCAACAATTCTTGGCGACATCACCGACCAACTCGGAGGACTACAAATTGCCTACGACTCAATCAACAATAACAAAGGCAATGCTATTATACGTATATTAGCAGGCAATCACGACACCTATTTCGATCAATGGTCTGAATATTACGAGCTCTTTGGCAGTAGCACATACTTTTTCGTTGTCAAAACACCAACCCAAAGCGACTTATTCATCGCACTAGAAACAGCTTCAGGAACCCTGGGCAAATTACAAAAAAAATGGCTCGAAGATATACTCGAAGAAAAACGCTCACAACATCGTTATTGTTTTATACTAACACACACAAACTTCTTCGACACTGAACTAAGCCAATTCCCTTCAGGCAATTTTCCTCTTGAAGAAACCGCTTTCTTAACTAATATTTTCGATCGATACAACGTAAACCTCGTTATCACTGGACACGACCACTCCTACGACTACTCAGAATTGGACGGTGTTAGATACCTAACCCTCGAAGATATACAAGATTTAGACAAAAAACCTTCATATTTCGCAATAAACGTACAAGCCAACGAAATAACATTCGAAAAAGAGGCTCTATGAATCATCCCTTAGAAAAATTCACCCACTGTCCGATATGTGGATCTAAGCAATTCGAAATAAACGGTGAACGTAGCCGCCACTGTTCCGACTGCGGATTCACCTATTACGCCAATGCCTCAGCAGCTACAGCTGCAATAATCACAAATAGCAAAGGTGAAATATTATTGGCTACAAGAGCATTCGAACCTGCCAAAGGCAAACTCGATCTGCCTGGTGGATTTGTAGATATGATCGAAACTGCAGAAGAAGCCCTTATACGAGAGATAAAAGAGGAATTAAACATTGACGTATGCAATCCTCAGTATCTGTTTTCTCTGCCAAATGAATACAATTTTTCGGGAATCACAATACATACTCTCGATATGTTCTTCAAAATAGAAATTGACGACGATATTCGAATAAAAACAGATGACGATGTTGCCTCTGCACAATTTTATGATTTAAAACTCGTTAACATAGAAGATATAGGTCTTAATTCAATCAAAAAAGCAATCAATAAATTAAAAACTCAAAATATTAAAATATGAAATTATTTATTTCGAAATTCTCAATTCTCCTATTGTGCATTATAAATTGTACATTGTGCATTGACATAAACGCACAAGAATCTCGTGCAAACGATAATCCTAATTATGATTTCCAACAAGGTCGATTACTTTTCGACCAAAAACAATATGCTGTAAGTTCGCAATATTTCACTAAATATCTTGAACAACAAAATGGCAAAGAAGTCTGCGAACTTTGCCAAGAGGCTGAATATTACATTGCTATAAGCGCATACAAATTGCGAGACAAAGATGCCACTGATATTCTCGAAGCATACCTCGAAAAATATCCAAATACACCTATGTATAGCTATATCAATTTTTTGATTGGTCATTCATACTACGACCGAGCAAAATTTGATAATGCAATGAAACATTACAACCAAGTCAACGACCTTCATCTCTCTGACGAAGATGCCGAAGAATATTTATTTACAAAGGGTTATACTCTTCTAACTCAAAAAAAATATAAGGAAGCAAGTCGTTGTTTCTACTCTCTCTCAGGTTTCAACAAAAAATACAAATACGAAGCTGAATATTACTACGCATATTGCAAATTTAGCCAACAAAACTACACTGATGCTCTTGAAACTTTCATTAACATCGATGAAAACAGCAAATTCTACGAAGCAGCGCAATTTCACTCACTCCAAATCTACGACCGTCTTCAATATCGCACTCAAGCCGTAGAACTTGGCAAAAAATTAGTAAAACAATTTCCTAAAAGCAAATACAACAGCGAAGCATACCGTATTCTTGGCGAAAACTCTTATTTCCAACAAAATTGGCACGACGCAGTAGAATTTCTCAAACTATATGCCAAAAACCAAAAACAAGTGCAACGCGCTGATATGTATATGCTCGGTATCGCTAACTATATGGTAGCCAACTATCCAGATGCTATTACATATCTAGGAAAAGTTACGACCGAACAAGATTCACTTGCTCAAAATGCCTACATTTTTATCGGACATGCCAATCTCCAACAACATCAAGCCGACATGGCTCGTATGGCATTCCAAAATGCATCACTTATCAATGCCGACACTCACCTGAAAGAAGAAGCACTCTACAATTATGCCCTTGCCACATACGAAAGCAAAGCTCCTTTTGGCGAAACAATCAAAGCGTTCGACCGCTTCATCAACGAATACCCTAACTCTACTCACCTCAATTCCATCTACGAATTGATGGTCAACGTATTCCTCACCGATAAAAACTATCTCGGTGCAGTTGAAGCTATCAACAACATCAAAAATCCAAACCGTAAAATGCTTCAAGCCAAAGAACAAGCTCTCTTCAACCTCGGTATCGAAGCTTTCAAAAAACGCAAATACGACAACGCCATCGAATATTTTACTAAATCAACCGAACTCTACAACTCACAATCATTCTCAAGTCAAGCATACCTCTGGTTAGGCGAATCTTACTACGCTAAAGAAAATATGCCTGCTGCTCGCAAAAATATCATCAAATTCATCGGTACTAAACAAGGCAAAACTGCCGAACAACTCCAAAAAGCCTATTACCTACTCGGTTACACCTATTTTGGAGCAAAAGACTACAACAACGCAGCCATCTATTTCAATACTTTCACAACTATCGAAGGAGCCAATAAATCTCCAGTCTACGACGATGTACTCAATCGTCTTGGCGATAGTTATTTTAATAAACGCGAATTTGCCAAAGCTCGCAAAACATATAACAGCGTTTCTCCAAAATCTCGCGTTGCCGACTACGCCCAATATCAAAACGCATTTATCCTTGGACTTCAAAAACAATATAATGCTAAAATCGAACAACTTAGCACATTGATAACCAAATATCCACATAGCGACTACAACGACGATGCCATGTACGAAATCGGTCGCACCTACGTACTCCAAGACAAACACAACGAAGCAATCGCCGCATATAAAAACTTACAAAAAACACATCCTCAAAGCAAACTAACACGCAAAGCTTCTCTCGAAATCGGTATGCAATATGCCAACCTCAATCAAAACGAAGAAGCAATCAAAGCATATAAATACGTAATCGAAAAATACCCTTCAAGCGAAGAAACTCGCGTAGCACTCGAAGGCCTACAATCTCTCTATATCGACGCCAACCGCGTAGAAGAGTATCTCGCATATCGCGAATCTATCGTCGGCACAACAATCTCAACTGTAGCCAAAAGCCACGAAGACTCAATCTCATTCATTGCGGCCGAACGCGTGTATGCCCGTGGCAACTATACTGAAGCAATACCTACGCTCAACAACTACATCATAAAATACTGTGATAGCCACACACTTAACTGTATCACAGCACAATACTATCTTGCCGAATCACTCTACAAAACAGGAGATTTCGACAAAGCACTTACTCACTACAACAACCTCGCAAATCTCGACGGCAACGAATACGTAGAACCTGCCCTACTCCGTGCATCTGCTATCACTTACGACAAACAAGACTACGAAACTGCTAAACGCTATTTCGACCAACTCCACACTGTCGCAAGCAACAAAGGTAACAAAGAAATTGCACGTCTTGGTATTCTTCGTTGTAGCTATTTCACCAACAAATTCGAACCAACTATCTCTATTTCAACCGAAATCCTCGAAGATATAGCCTCTAACGAAGAAGATAAATTCGAAGCTCACTACTGCCGTGCAAAAGCCTATATTGCTACAGGTCAAGAAACGACAGCAGTAAAAGACCTTCTCGCTATTTCTGACGATATATCTTCTGAAATGGGTGCCGAAGCCAAATATCTTTATGCTGAATACCTCTATCACCAAGGCGAATACAAAAAATCTGAGAATACAATCATGGAGTTCATCTCCGAAGGCACAACCCACCAATATTGGTTAGCTCGCTGTTTCGTACTCCTTGCCGACATCTATATCGCACAAGGCGACGACTTCATGGCAAAACAATACCTACTCAGCCTTCAAGAAAACTACTCTGCTACCGACGATATAACAACACTCATCAACGTCCGTCTCGAAGCCATCACAGCTCGCGAAGCAGAAGAAATACTCCAATAATTCATAATTCATAATTCATAATTCATAATTCATAATTAAAATATGCGTAAATTATTCTATATATCAATAATTTTGATTATTTCAATAAACCTCGTTGCACAAAACAACGACACAACCATCATAGACCGCAACATCAACATCGAAAAAGAATATATACCAGAAATAGAACCTGCTGAATCCCAAAAATTCAACATCAAAACTCAAGAACCAAACGTACCTGAAGCACAATTCAACTACTCAACCTACGCTTCCGACGTACAACCACAGTCCAACTTCTACCCACTCGACCCACAAGAACAAGCAAAACCAAAACGCACAAGCCTCAAAAAAGGCTACGCCGAACTCGGTTTTGGCTCTCCAATCAACTGGAGCGCCGAACTCTTCTATCCCCTCTACAACAAAAAAAATACCAACTTCGACTTCCACCTCAACCACGATGGGCTCTATACCAAAACAATAAAACTCATCGAAACCGACTTCGACCTCATTCTTCGTCAAGGCATAAGTCGCAACCACCAATTCAACTTTGCCATAAACTACAATAACGACTACTATAACTACTATGGCGAAGCACCTATTCAAAATGACTCAATACAAACCATTCACCGCATCAATCTCCTATTAGGATTGCAATCTACCCGTCGCATCAACGGCTGGGGCTATCGTGCCAACCTCCACTACAACGGCATGTTCCTACACTATATGCCCGTCGGCGAACACCGCATCATCCTCAACGGCGAAATCAGCAAAATACTCGGCAAAAAACCGCTAAACATTGGCCTCTTTGCAGATATAAATATACTTAATTCTCAATTCTCAATTCTCAATTCTCAATTTAACACTACTGCCGTCATCGGACTCCTCCCATCATACGACATCGTACTCGACAATCTCCACTTCCACCTCGGCGCAAAAGCCTATTTCTCAATAAATAAAGGTCGAGTATTTAACGCTATGCCCGACGTAACAATCAACTACAACGAAGGCAAAATATTCTCAATCTACGCAGGTATCACAGGCGACTATCAAATCCACACTCTCTCATCAACACCCGAACACTGTCGCTATTTCGATCCACGTAGCGCAGGCTTAGCACTCAATACCTATACCCCAGCCGACTTCTTCGCAGGTTTCCGCCTCAAACCATACCTCGAAGGTCTTATGGTCGATGCACACGTCAACTACAAATTCGTTTACGACGACTACTTTATCCACAACGCAATCGACTCTGTATCTAACAACTACACCAACCAATTCACATCCACATTCTCTAACACACAACTCCTCTCAACAGGCGCACGCGTCAACTACAACCACCAAAACAAATACGTAGCCCACGCAGGCTTCAAATACAACTACTACACCGTAGCCGACTCTACCCTCACTATGGTCAATCGCCCAACATGGGAAATCGAAGTCGGCACCGAAATGACCCCAATCAAAGGTCTCTCTGTCAATGCCGACTTCTACACAGGTCTCGGCTACAAAGCAATGCTCCCAACCCAATCCGAGCCAATCGCATTACCAAACCACTACGACCTCAACATCGGCGCAGCCTACACCTTCCACGAACAATGTACCGTATTCGCACGCTTCAACAACATCATCAATAGCAAATACCAATACTTCTACGGCTACGACAACATAGGCTTCAACTGCCTCTTCGGTATAAAAGTAACATTCTAAAAACAAGCGTAGCAAGTAATAATCCGTGATAATCGGTGGAATCGGTGGAAGAAAAAACAAAAAATACACAAAAAACCTTTGGTCAATCCAAATAAATTTTGTAACTTTGCACCCGAATTCGCACAGAGGTCATCAAGTAGTTCTACCAGCGGGTTGCTGGCACCCTCACCTCCCCGTCTAACTAATTAATACACATTAAATTAAATGTACGCAATCGTAGAAGTCCTTGGACAACAATTCAAGGTAGAAGCAGGACGTAGAGTTTACGTTCATCGTATGGAAACTGCAGAACGCGGTT
>JAZOMI010000031.1:0-7677 GCA_045653825.1 Candidatus Aphodosoma sp.
GCCTACTACCGATGGCAAAGAGATGCTCGTGTGGGTCATCTATCCTGCTAACTTCGACCCTGCTAAGAAATATCCAACCCTCCTCTATTGCCAAGGCGGACCACAAAGCCCTGTAAGCCAATTCTGGAGCTATCGTTGGAACTTCCAAATCATGGCGTCTAACGACTATATCATCGTAGCCCCTAACCGTCGCGGCCTCGTTGGTTTCGGACAAGAGTGGCTCGAAGCCATCTCTAAAGACTATGGCGGACAATGTATGCGCGACTACTTCTCGGCTATCGACCATGTAGCACAAGAACCATTTGTGGATAAAGACCGCTTGGGTTGCGTAGGAGCTTCGTTTGGAGGTTATTCAGTTTATTGGATGGCAGGTCATCACGAAGGTCGTTTCAAAGCTTTCATTGCCCACGACGGTATGTTTAACCTCGAGCAACAATACCTCGAAACAGAAGAGATGTTCTTCGTAAATTGGGATTTAGGCGGTCCATATTGGGATGCAAAAACAGCTGAAACATATGCAAATTCACCTCACCACTTTGTTGATAAATGGGACACACCTATTATGGTTATCCATGGAGAAACCGACTATCGTATCCTCGCATCACAAGGCATGAGTGCCTACAACGCAGCTAAACTCCGTGGCATTCCAGCCGAATTGTTGATATTCCCTGACGAAAACCACTGGGTATTGCAACCACAAAATAGCGTACTCTGGCAACGCCGCTTCTTCAATTGGCTCGACCGCTGGTTGAAATAATCTTGCAATAAGATGCACACTATAAAAACAACTCCCCTTGTTCACACAAAGTTGGGGAGTTTTTTTATTTTAATCACGCACCATTCACGCTCCGCATCAAACAAGAAAAAAAAAGACATAAGAACATAATAACAAAATTTACTATCCTATGTTATTATGTTATTTTGTCTTCTAAAAAACAACTAGTGCAACCAGTGCAAGGAGTGCAAGCAGTGCAACCCCAAAACAGCAAAAAACTGAAAAACACCCCTTGCACTGCTTGCACTACTTGCACTCCCAATCATGAGCGAAGCGAATAATTCTTAATTTTTAATTGTTAATTCTTAATTCAAAACCCCCACTCACAGTGTGTACTCACCAACAGCAACCCTCAAGCAACCTGCAAGCAAGCAAATAGTCAAGGAGTGAGAGCAAAAATACACAACAAGAGTGTGTATTTAAACCCCCAAATTCTCCTTTCAAAAAAAGAAAGGGGATTTTTTATTAATCCATGTCCACTCAAAAAACTCCCTCAAATATATCCATTATCCAAAATATTTTTCGTACATTTGCAGATTATAATCGCAAAAAACATAAAACAAATATATTATATCTCAATCTACAAACGTATTTTAAAATCTCACAAAAATTACTACCGTTGCATTGCTAAAAATAATATAAATGTCTATTTGGGATAAAATACAAGAATTTGTTAATGTAAAAGAGAATAATATTCATGCTAAAAAGCGTGATACGTCTCGTTATGCCTTTATAGATACAGAAATAGGAGTAGATGACCATAGAATACATGACATTGGAGCAATACGGTATGATGGCGCAATATATCGTGGGGGTTCAAAAACAGAATTATTCTCGTTTCTCAAAAACATAGACTACATTTGCGGGCATAACATCATACAACATGATGCTAAATATCTTATTAAAGACGAAAACATACATTGGCAATTAGTTGACACTCTCTACATTTCACCCCTTTTATTTCCAGAACGTCCATATCACAAACTACTCAAAGATGAAAAACTAATAGTCGACGAATTAAACAATCCCGTAAATGATTGCCAGAAAGCTCGCGACTTGTTGATGGACGAAATTACACATTGGCGACTATTACCTGATGAAAAACGCAATATCTTAATAACACTACTACATAAAGAGAAAGAATTTACTGGTTTTTTAGAAATTGCAGAAGGAAATGATTTACGTGCAATAGAGCATACACATTTATGCGATTTAATAAAAAAAATGCTACCAAAATAAAATATGCAACAATGCAGATTTGGATATATTAATAAAAAAATACCCTATAGAATTATCATATGCATTGTCGTTGATAGACACCACAGACCATAGATCTATCACACCAAGTTGGGTGTTAAAAAACTATCCAAATGTAGAATATGTAGTACAACAATTGCGTCATAAAAGATGTGCTGATGGCTGTATCTATTGCAATAAACAACTAAACATCCACTATAATCTTAAATCTTTTTTCGGTTACGACCAATTTCGCACTTACGAAAACGAGCCACTACAAGAAAACGCGGTTCAGGCAGCTATAGATGGCAAATCATTACTTGCTATTTTTCCAACAGGAGGAGGCAAATCACTCACATTTCAGTTGCCAGCTCTAATGGAAGGTCGGTCGGTTCATGGTCTTACGGTAGTTATTTCGCCACTTCAGTCTCTTATGAAGGATCAGGTAGATAACCTAGCCAATCGTGGAATAACCGATGCCGTTACAATCAATGGACAACTAGACCCAATCTCACGTTCGCTATCGATTCAACGAGTTTTAGATGGAGATGCCTCTCTATTATACATTGCCCCTGAAATGCTACGTTCGAAAACTATAGAACGCATATTACTTGCTCGTCATGTGGTGCGTTTCGTAATAGACGAAGCCCATTGCTTTTCGGCATGGGGTCAAGATTTTCGTGTAGATTATCTATATATCGGCAAATTCATCCGAGAATATCAAAACAAAAAAGGCATCAAAACAGCAATCCCTATATCATGTTTTACAGCAACAGCCAAACAGAAAGTAATACAAGATATCTGCGACTACTTCAAACAATCATTAGATGTTACATTAGATATATTTGCATCAAATGCATCACGCTCCAACCTACAATACTCAGTAATTCATGCGGAATCAGATGAGGATAAATATCAAAAACTACGTAGACTGATATCTACAAATAATTGTCCAACAATTATATATGTATCTAGGACCAAAAGGACAAAAGATCTTGCACAAAAATTAACTCGCGATGGTTATCAAGCACTCCCCTACAATGGAAAAATGAACGCAGATGAAAAGATAACCAATCAAGAAAAATTTATGAATGACCAAGTTCGCATCATTGTTGCAACTTCGGCATTCGGCATGGGAGTTGACAAACAAGATGTGGGATTGGTTATCCACTATGATATTTCGGATTCGCTAGAAAACTATGTACAAGAGGCTGGTCGTGCGGGTAGAGACCCAAATATGAATGCACGATGCTACGTTCTTTATAGCGACAATGACCTCGACAAACATTTCATTCTGCTAAACCAAACAAAACTAAGCATCAGTGAGATTCAACAAATATGGAAAGCTATAAAAGAACTAACTCGCCATCGAGAAAAGACTTGTAGTTCGGCATTAGAAATAGCGCGTAAAGCTGGATGGGACGATTCGGTGTCAGACATTGAAACTCGCGTTCGTACTGCTATATCAGCATTAGAACAGGAAGGTTATTTAGAACGAGGGAACAATGTTCCTCATGTTTATGCTACAGGCATCACCGTAAAAAATATGGACGAAGCGCGCAAGCGCATCACCGAATCTATTCTTTTTGATAAAGATGAAATAGAAAATGCCATACGCATTATCAAATCACTTATATCTCAAAAAAATATATCTAAAGCACAAGACCCTGAAGGAGAATCTCGTATTGACTATTTAGCAGACACACTAGGATTAAACAAGCATGATATTATATCCTCTGTTGAGCGTATGCGTCAAGAAGGGATACTAGCCGACTCAAAAGATATGTCGGTATTTCTCATTGATAATGATACGGAGAGAAAAACACGCAATCTATTAGATAAATTCGCACGTCTAGAGCATTATATCTTGGCTCGCATTTCAGACGAAAGCCTAAAAATATCATATAAACAATTGAATGAAGATGCTATCAGTTATGGCATTTCAACTTCTCTTGAGAAAGATATTAAAACATTGCTATATTTCCTTACTATTAAAGGTTATACATATAAAAACGAAGATGGTGCACGAAATATTGAAATAACTCGAAAAGCCGAAAAAGAAGCAACACTTGCACGACACCAAAAGCGCATAGATATATCTCGTTTTATAGTAGAATGGCTTTATCAATTGGCTAAAGATAAAGCAAGAACAGCAACTAAAACTATTGCTATACAATTCTCAATTGTTGAACTTTTAAAAGAAATGCAACAATATGGGAACTCGCTATTTAACTCATTTTCTAACCTACAATTAGAAGATGTAGAAGAGGCCTTGCTATATCTTTCAAGGATAGGCGCACTAAAATTGGAGGGTGGTTTTCTTGTTTTATATAATGCGATGGAAATACGCAGAATCAAAGACAACAAACGCAATTATAAGCAAGAAGACTATCGCATGCTCAATGAGTTTTACAAACAAAAAATACAGCAAATACATATTGTTGGCGAATATGCCAATTTGATGGTGCGAGACTATAATGCAGCTCTTCAATATGTACAAGATTATTTTCAAATGGATTACAAAAAGTTCATTTCGAAATATTTCAAAGAAGAAGAGCGTCAAAAACAGATTCAACGCAACATTACCCCAAAGAAATACAAACAACTTTTTAGTTCTTTGTCACAAAAACAACTAGAAATTATCAATGACAAAGAATCGCGTTGTATAGTAGTAGCAGCAGGACCTGGTAGTGGTAAAACACGCGTGCTTGTACACAAATTGGCTTCATTACTACTATTGGAAGATGTGAAACATGAGCAACTATTGATGCTAACCTTTTCACGAGCTGCCGCCACAGAATTCAAACAACGACTAATAGACTTAATTGGCAATGCTGCTCATTTTGTCGAAATAAAGACTTTCCATTCTTATTGTTTTGACCTATTAGGCCGCATTGGCAATCTAGAAGATGCCGAGAATGTTGTCGCTCAAGCTGCAAGTATGATAGCTCAAGGAGAGGTAGAGCCTAATCGCATAGGTAAAACTGTGTTAGTTATTGATGAGGCACAGGATATGAGTGCAGATGAATATGCATTGGTTAGTTCACTAATGACAGCAAACGAAGAGATGCGCGTTATTGCAGTGGGCGATGATGATCAAAATATCTATGAATTTAGAGGGTCAAACTCTCGCCACATGCAAATGCTTACTAACGTTGAAGGTAGTAGATTTGTGGAAATGACGGATAACTATCGTAGCGCACGCCATATAGTAAATGCGTCAAATGCTTTTGTTCGGCATATTCATAACCGATTAAAAAAGACACCTATCAATTCGATGTCGAGCGAAGATGGTTGGATAAGCATAGCTCACCACTCATCAGTTTTTATGTATGAACCACTAATTGCAGAGTTAATAAGAAATCGCAATAATATATCACAAGAGCAAAAGCAAGGACGAACTACGTGTATACTGACACAAACAAATGATGAGGCATCTATCCTAGTTGCTCTGCTACAAAAGCATAATATCAATAGCAAACTCGTGCAATCGATGGATGGCTTTCGCTTTTTGAACTTGGCTGAAATGCGATATTTCTTTAAACACATAGCCAACCAAAATAACTCGCCACTAATTTCAGATGAATTGTGGGAGTCGGCAAAACAAATGACATACAAATTATACAGCAATAGCGATTCTTTGGTGTATGTAAAAAATTGCATTACCAAATTTGAAACAACAAATAAAATAAAATACTATAGTGATTTCAAAGAATACGTCTTTGAATCATCAATAGAGGATTTTGGAGATTATTCTGACTCTGATGTAATAGTGTCAACTATTCACAAATCTAAAGGTCACGAATTTGACGATGTATACATGCTCGTTAACGGAGGATATACAAAAGATGATGAACTAATGCGTAGATATTATGTGGCTATAACACGCGCAAAAAAACGATTATTCATCCATACTAACACTAATATATTTGACAATATTACCGTTGACGCTAAATACATTGACTCAAAACAATATGACACACCAGAAGAAATAGTTATTCAGATGTCGCATAAGGATGTAAATCTTGGATTCTTTAAAAATAGAAAAAATGAGGTTCTTGCATTGCGAGGTGGGTCAATTCTAAATTATGCGACCCATCATCTTTATGATTCAAACAATAGATGTGTTGCTAAACTTTCTAATAGGATGCTACAAACATTGGCAGAATGGGAAGAAAAAGGATATGACGTATATGATGCAAAAGTTAGATTTATAGTTGCATGGAAGCCTCAAGATGCGCCGAAAGAAGAAAAAGAAATAGCCGTTATACTACCAGATTTATATCTAAAAAAGAGACAAGTATAAAATAAACGCCACACGCAAATCAATGAATATGGCGGGTAATGTTTTTGGCGCACTCCGAAAGATGCGACTACCCCTTCGGCTGAAAGGTAAGGTTTGAACTATGACCAGTCATAATAAAGCCGAGACTGAATCTATTCGGGATTTTTTATATCTGCACCACACTATATCCGCCATCTCACACAAGCTGTGAAGTGGCGGTTTTTTATGCCTATTTTTGTTTTATACCACAATAAACAACATTAAACAGTCAAAACTGACTTAAATAGTCGGAAACAGTCAGTGAGGTTTCGGAATGTTGTAACTTTGCAAAAAATTTCAGTCGGAAGGAGGGGACGATAGTCAATAATCGGTAGTTGTGGGGAGAGAGGAAACTACACATGCAGATTTCATTGTTTTGTAACGCCTTTGTAACAGTTTTGTAACATCTGTTGAGTAACTTTGCGACGTAAAAATTTATTTGTTTAACTGAAATGATCAAATTATGAATTTTGGCATTCTTGATGTTTTACAACTTGTTGGTGCTCTTGGTCTTTTCCTTTTTGGTATGACCATGATGAGCGAGGCGCTACAAAAGGTGGCAGGTAATAAAATGCGCGCTATATTGGCGTCGATGACGAAAAATCGTGTGCTCGGTGTGTTGACTGGCGTTATTGTGACTTCGATTATCCAATCGTCGTCAGCAACGACGGTGATGGTGGTGAGCTTCGTAAATGCTGGTTTGCTCACACTTGCTGAGTCGATTTCGGTGATCATGGGTGCTAATATCGGTACTACGGTGACGGCGTGGTTCGTGTCGCTCATAGGGTTCAAATTCTCTATCGCCGACATTGCTATACCTATGATTGGCTTTGCGCTGATTTTTATTTTCTCGAAAAACGACCGCCGCAAGTCGATTGGCGAGGTGATGATTGGTTTCTCGCTGCTCTTTATCGGTCTTGAATACCTAAAAAATAGTGTACCTGACATAAAGGCTAACCCTGAAATGCTACACTTCCTCACCGAATACACCAACATGGGATATGGCTCTATCCTACTCTTCTTGTTGATTGGTACGATTCTGACCGTTATCGTGCAATCGTCGTCGGCTACGATGGCTATCACGCTGGTGATGTTGAGCCAAGGTTGGATTACATTCGAAATCGGTGCTGCTATGGTATTGGGCGAAAACATTGGTACTACCATCACTGCCAACATTGCAGGCCTCACAGCCAAAACCAACGCTCGCCGCGCGGCTTTGTCGCACACGATGTTCAACGTGTTTGGTGTGGTGTGGATGCTCGTGGTGTTCTATCCATTTATGAATTTGGTGGAATGGATGGTGGGCGGCAATGCTACGGATGGAGCTAATTCGCTATATGCG
>JAZOMI010000032.1:0-8070 GCA_045653825.1 Candidatus Aphodosoma sp.
ATATCTTCGAGTTTAGGAAGAGAAGTGAATGTTACATCATCTTCGATACCGATAGTGAAGAGGTTTTTAGGTTGTGGCAATGCCAAGTTGTCGAATACAGAAAGGATTTGTGCTGGAGTTGTATCGTTTGAGCCAAGACCATAACGACCACCTACTACGATAGGTGCATTTTCTGCGCCATAAAGCACATCTTTAACGTCAAGATAAAGTGGTTCACCTGTAGCACCAGGTTCTTTTGTACGGTCAAGAACTGCAATACGTTTAGCTGTTTTAGGCAATACCGACAAGAAGTGTTTTGCCGAGAAAGGACGATAAAGGTGAACTGCTACGAGACCAACTTTTTCACCTTTTTCCATCAAATAGTCGATAGTTTCGCGGATAGTTTCTGTAACCGAACCCATTGCAATAATCACACGGTCAGCATCTTCTGCGCCGTAGTAATCAAACAAACCATATTTGCGACCTGTGATTTTAGAGATTTCGTTCATATACTCTTCTACTATCGCAGGCACTGCTTTGTAATATATATTAGAAGCCTCACGATGTTGGAAGAATACATCAGGGTTTTCTGCCATACCACGAGCCACTGGACGCTCTGGAGTCAATGCACGATTACGGAACGCAGCCAAAGCTTCTTGGTCAATAAGACCAGCCAAATCCTCATTTTCGAGCATCTCGATTTTTTGTATTTCGTGAGAAGTACGGAAACCATCAAAGAAGTTAACAAATGGCACACGACTCTTGATTGTTGACAAGTGAGCCACAGCAGCCAAATCCATTACCTCTTGCACCGAACCTTCAGCCAACATAGCAAAACCTGTTTGACGACAAGCCATAACATCTTGGTGGTCACCAAAGATAGACAATGCGTGAGAAGCTAAAGCACGAGCTGACACGTGGAATACGCAAGGCAACAACTCGCCTGCAATTTTATACATATTAGGAATCATCAACAAGAGACCTTGCGATGCAGTATATGTAGTAGTCAATGCACCAGCTTGAAGCGAACCATGCACAGCACCTGCCGCACCGCCTTCCGATTGCATTTCCTGAACAAGAACAGTTTCTCCAAAAATGTTTTTACGGCCTGCTGCAGACCATTCGTCAACATACTCTGCCATTGTACTTGACGGAGTAATAGGATAGATAGCAGCCACTTCACTGAACATATACGAGATATGTGCAGCTGCTTGGTTACCATCACATGTAATAAATTTCTTTTCTTTCATAATAAGCACAAATAATGTTATTATTGTTGTTTCTTAAAAAAATTCTAATACTAAGATTTACAATCGTATAATGCACCATGGAAATCTTCTACCGCATTATAACAAAAACCGTACAAAGATACAAAAAAAATTAATATAAAGCACAAAAAAATCAACATTTTTTTCATATTATAGAATCAAAAAACAATTCAAATAAATTTTCAATTTTCAATTTTCAACTTTCATTTTTTTTTCGTACCTTTGCCAAATAATTGGCATAAAAACTCACTCTTAGCATTAAATATCTATGAAACAACAAATTATCGACCTGATAAATCGCGAAGTCATCCCTGCTATCGGATGTACCGAACCTATCGCTGTAGCTCTTTGTACAGCCAAAGCTGCTGAACTTCTCGGCACTAAACCCGAAAAAATCGAACTCTACCTCAGTGGCAATATCATCAAAAACGCTATGGGCGTAGGTATCCCTGGCACTGGTGGCATGATTGGTCTCCCTATCGCAGTGGCACTCGGTGCTCTCATCGGCAAAAGCGAATACCAACTCGAAGTGCTCCGCGACTGCAACCCCAAAGCTGTCGAACTCGGCAAACAATACATCAACGAACGTCGCATCAATATCTCTCTCAAAGATACTGACGAAAAACTCTATATCGAAGTCATCTGCTCTGCTGGCGACAAAAAGTCTGTGGCTATCATCGCTGGCAACCATACCAACTTCATCCACCTCGAGTCTAATGGCGAGGTGCTCCACCACCAAGAACTCGGAGCATCTCAAGAGGGCGAAACCAATACCGACCCTCAACTCACTCTTCGCCAAGTGTGGGATTTCGCAATGAATACTCCAGTCGAAGACCTTCGTTTCATTCTCAAAACTAAAGAATTAAACGATGCTCTCTCTAAAGAATCCCTCAAAAATCACTTCGGTCACGAGGTTGGTTGCACTATCCGCGACTCTGTAAAAAAATACCAAATGTTTGGCGACTACACCTATATGCACATACTTTCGCGCACTGCTGCTGCGTGTGATGCTCGTATGGCTGGTTGCCCTATGGCTGCTATGTCCAACTCTGGCTCTGGCAATCAAGGTATCTCTGCCACTATGCCTGTTGTTGTTTATGCCGAAGACCACAACGCTACTGAGGAACAGATGATTCGTGCCCTCACACTCTCTCATCTCACCGTCATCTACATCAAACAAAGTCTCGGACGCCTCTGCGCTCTCTGCGGTTGTGTCGTAGCTGCTACTGGTTCTGCATGCGGTATCACTTACCTCATGGGTGGCACTTACCAACAAGCCGAATATGCTGTTAAAAACATGGCTGCAACTCTCACTGGTATGCTTTGCGACGGTGCCAAACCTTCATGCTCTCTCAAAGTCGCTTCTGGCGTATCTACTGCCGTTATGTGTGCTATGTTGGCTATGGAAAACAAATCGGTTACTGCTGTAGAAGGCATCATCGACGACTCAGTCGACCAATCTATTCGCAACATGACCAAAATCGGCAAAGACGGTATGATGGCAACCGACCGCCTCGTCCTCGACATCATGACTAATAAATAAATTCATAAAATAGGAAGACAAGAAAACAAAAATTCATGTTCTCATGTCTTCTTGTCTAAAAAACATATAGTATTGAATCTAAAAAAACAAACAACAATATCACTTATTTGGAACGGATTTAACAAAATCGGTTATCAAGTAATAGCTTTGTTGGTAGGGATTGTAACAGCACGTCTGCTCACCCCTACCGACTTTGGTTATATTGCCGCACTTGCTGTATTCACCATGCTCAGCAACATATTGGTCGAAAGTGGATTCACAGCCGCACTTGTCCGCCGCAAAGACAACTCTCAAGCCGACTACTCCACCGCTTTCTATTTCAATGTTGCTATCAGTCTAATATTCTACGCTGCTCTCTTCGTTTCAGCCCCCGCAATAGCCGATTACTTCAATATGCCTCCGCTCACCGAGTTGGCTCGCATCCTCTTCTTGGCTATTATCATCAATTCGCTATTCATCATCCCTAACATTATTCTCACCCGCGCACTACGTTTCAAAGAGATTGCCATCGCCGAACTCACGGGTATGATTGTCAGTGCCATCATCACCGTCACAATGGCTATCACTGGTTTTGGCTATTGGTCTATTGCGGCACAACAAATCTCTCAACTCGTTGTCAAAGTGGCAATTATATGGGCACTGAGCAAATGGCATCCCTCTTTCGATTTTTGCTTCAGCCTACTCAAAGAGGTTTTCTCATTTAGTTTCTTACTAATCATATCTTCTTTGATCTCATCTGTAACTCGCTATATCTATAACTTCTTCATTGGTCCACGCTATTCGGCTGACGACCTTGGCTATTACGGACAAGCCTTCAAATTTCACCAAATCCCCTACAACGTAATAACATCCACTATCACAGGTGTTTCCTACCCTGTATTCTCTTCCCTCAACAACGAAAAAGAGCGACAAATGCTTTACATACAAAAGATTATACGTATGACTGCATTTATCACTTTTCCCGTAATGATAGGTCTCTACTGCATCGCTCCGAATTTCATATCGGTTATTCTCACCGACAAATGGATGCCTATGCTCTCCTACTTCAAAATACTTATCCTTGCGGGCATGGCGATGCCTTTCATCAACCTCAACCTCAACATTTTCAACGTAATAGGTCGCCCTCGTATCTATTTCTTAATGGAATGTTTGCGCAACGGACTCATCATCGCGCTCCTCTTTGTGCTAAATAACACTATCGAAATCATGCTTTATGGCTATCTCATAGCCACTTACGTTTCGCTCATTGCAAGTTCATGGCTCATAAAACGCCTCATCGGCTACTCCCTCCTCGACCAAATCTCTCACATCTTGCCTTCGCTCATTTTGGCAATCATAATGGGAGCCACAATATCTACCATCGAAGATAAAATCCTCATGAGCAACGCCATGCAACTCATCCTCCAACTCGGCATCGGGGCACTCACCTACATCACCCTCGCTTGGGGTGTCCACCTCCCAATCATGACCGACATTCTCGAAATGATAAAATCCAAATTCGAGACATAATACGTACCAAACATAAATATTGTTCTTCAAAATAAACAAATAAACACAAATAAATTTGTCAAAATTATTAGAGACGCAAAATATTGCGTCTCTACTTTTTTGTTGTATAAAGATTTTTTTGTATCTTTGCACGTTATTACGCCGATACCATATCAAATCGATAATATTAATCAAAATTGTAAATAAAACAATGACTGAAAAACTTCAAAAATTCATCAACGACTCGTTCATAGCTCGTTGGACTGCATTGATTCTCATCGCTTTGATGATGTTCTTTGCTTACATGTTTGTAGACATGCTCTCACCTCTTAAAGAGCTTCTCGAAACAACACTTAATTGGAATAGCAGTACTTTTGGTACATACGCTGCATCGGAATACTTCCTCAATGTATTCTGTTTCTTCCTCATTTTTGCTGGTATTATCCTCGACAAGATGGGTCTTCGTTTCACAGGTATCCTCTCTGCATCCTTGATGGTTATCGGTGCTTGCATTAAATTCTATGCAATGAGCGAATACTTCGTTGGCACTGGTCTTGAATCATGGCTTGGTTCTTGGTGGGTTGCACTTCCTGCTTCTGCTAAACTCTCTTGCTTGGGCTTTATGATTTTCGGTTGCGGTTGCGAAATGGCTGGTACTACAGTTTCTAAAGCTATCGCTAAATGGTTCAAAGGCAAAGAGATGGCTATGGCTATGGGCTTGGAAATGTCAATCGCTCGTCTTGGTGTATTCGCTGCAATGTGGCTTGCTCCTATGGTATCAAATAGCTTTGGCGGGTCAGTATCAGCTCCTGTATTGTTCGGCGCTGTATTGCTTATGATTGGTCTTATCTTCTACTCTGTATTCGTAGTTATGGATAGCAAACTCGACAAACAACTCGAAGCTGCTGGCGAACTTAAAGAAGAAGCATCGGAAGAAGAATTCAAATTCAGCGACCTTGGCAAGATTTTTACAAGCAAAATGTTCTGGCTCGTTGCATTGCTTTGCGTGCTCTACTACTCTGCTATCTTCCCATTCCAACGCTACGCTCCAGACTTCTTGAATAAAACTCTCGGTATCGAAAATGGCGCACAACTCTTTAGCTGTTTCCCTATCCTGGCAATGGTGCTCACTCCATTCCTCGGTGGATTTATCGATCGTAAAGGTAAAGCTGCTTCTATGCTTATGATTGGTTCGCTCATCATGATTGCTTGCCACTTGAGCTTTGCATTCGTTCTCCCTATGTTCCCATCTAAAGCTTTGGCTGTTGCTATCATCGCTATCCTCGGTGTTTCATTCTCATTGGTTCCTGCTGCTTTATGGCCTTCAGTTCCAAAAATCATCGACGAACGCATCCTTGGTTCGGCTTACTGCGTAATCTTCTGGATTCAAAACTGGGGCTTGTTGTTAGTGCCAATCGTTATCGGTAAAGTGCTCGACGCAACAGGTGGCTACACTCTCCCAATGGTTATCTTCTCTTCATTCGGCGTTGTTGCCCTCATCATCGGTATGTTGCTCAAACGCGAAGACAAGAAAAAAGGTTACGGCATGGAACTCCCTAATATTAAGGAGTAATGAGTAATGAGTAGTTAGTAATAAGTAAACCTTGCTCCTTACTCCCTATTCCTTATTCCCTAACATAATCGCTTATAGGACATTGGGTTGTCCTATAGGCACAAAAAAATAATGAACAATTAATAATTGATATTTTTCACTATACGACACAGAAAAAACGTTAGTCAGCATTTTTAAATTCTTAATTGTTAATTCTTAATTATTATGAGACAAGCACTTTTATTACTGCTGATTTTCACGACATCACTTGTTGTTAATGCACAAAAAGATACTACTTATCCACATTCTGAATGGGACTATGCCAAAGAGATATTGATGCACACACCAGGCGAAGAGCTATTCGATGGTGTAATTCACCCATACGCTGGATTGTTTGAATACTATTTCGATGTTGATGCTGCAGCCGAAGAACATAGAGTCTATATTAAGGCTCTCGAGGCAAATGGCATAAAAGTGCATACCGTAAAAGAGTTGCTCAATCAAGTGCCTATTGAAAAATTGCGTGCTTGCGCTATGAAAACTCTTACTTACGACACTAAAAATATGCCTGACATGACCCCTGAGGCTACGGAGAAATACCGACAATGCGTCATAGGTGAGATGTCGCGTGCCGACCTTATACGTTGCATACTACTCCGTCCTACTGTAAGCCTACACAAATCGGACTTGAATACAGGTTTTGAGGCTGTATATACTCATTCACCATTGATGAATTTATACTTCACTCGCGACCAAAGTATCACTACCCCACACGGACATATCATCAGTTTCATGAATTCGACTCAACGTGCTTACGAAACCGAAATCATATCGCTCTGCTACGAACAACTTGGCGTTAAACCTATTCTCACTATCACAGGTGATGGCAGATTAGAAGGGGGCGACTATCTCCGTGGAGGGACTATCTCTTACATCGGTTGCGGTATGCGCACAAATATTGAGGCTATCAAGCAAATAATGGAGGCAGATGCTTTCGGGCACGACACTATTGCTGTAGTAAACGACCACAAATGGTGGCAAATGCAGATGCACCTCGACACATATTTTAATATAATAGATAAGGATTTGTGTACTTTGGTGGAGAGCCGTTACTATGCTAAAGAGGGCGACCCTGAATGGGTGACTGTAGACCTCTATACTCGCAAAAATGGTGAAAAAAGCTATGAACTCACACGCAAAGGTGTGCCATTCGTTGAATTTTTGAAAGAACGTGGCTTTACAATCATTCCGATTTCGCAAAAAGATGAGTTGCACTATGCCAATAATTTTTTGACTGTTGGACCTCGCCATATTCTTGCTGTAGGCAATCAATCAAAAGAGCTTCAAGAATCACTTGACAAACACGGCGTTAAGGTGGAATGGACACCTCTCGAAACTCTTATCAAAGGCTATGGTGCAGCGCATTGTATGACACAGGTGATTAGAGTAAAATTGGCTAAATAGTAGGTTGGACTTCTGTTAAAAAAAGAAATAATTTAATGGCTTCACTATATCTCATACCCACTGTTTTGAGCGACTCTCCGCTCGATAATGTATTGCCTTCGAATAATGCAGAGATTATTCGCAAAGTGAAAGTGTTCATTGTGGAGAATGTGCGCACTGCACGTCGTTTCCTCAAACTGGTGGATAAGAGCATAAATATAGACGAACTACAGTTCTTTGAACTCAACCAACACACCGACCTAAAGCAAATCGGCTCATACCTCGACCCTATCAAAGCAGGTAAGGACATAGGCATCATCTCCGAAGCAGGTTGTCCTGCCATTGCCGATCCAGGCGCAGACGTGGTGGCCATAGCGCAACGTCGTGGCATCAAGGTAGTGCCTTTGGTTGGTCCTTCGAGCATATTGATGTCGCTCATGGCAAGTGGTTTCAACGGACAATCGTTCGCTTTCCAAGGCTATTTGCCTATCGAGAAAGCCGACCGCTCTACCCAACTCAAACAATTAGAAAAACGCATCTACAGCGAACATCAAACACAGATATTCATTGAGACACCTTATCGTAATATGCAAATGTTGGAGGAATTGTGTCGCACACTGCAAGGGCAGACACGCCTCTGTGTAGCAGCCGACATCACTGCCGAAAACGAGTATATCCGCACCATGACAATCGGCGATTGGAAGCACCTCATCTCGCAAGGCAAACAACCCGACCTCCACAAACGCCCTTGCATATTTTTGATATACAAATAAAGTTGAAAGTTGAGAGTTGAAAGT
>JAZOMI010000033.1:0-27741 GCA_045653825.1 Candidatus Aphodosoma sp.
TCTACTGGACGGCTCATGATGTCTGATGACATATCTGCTACCAAGTCGATTGGGCAGTCCATATCGTAACGGATTTCAGTACCGTAGATAGTGTTGTTAGTTGTGATATGGAAATAGTCAGCATCTGTAGGGATTACATAGTTTTTAGGGATGTAAGAGTAAGTTTTGTCTTCAGAAGAAGCAACAACTTCTACTTCGCCATAGAATTTAGCTTCTTTAGCAGCTTTTTTAGCCCAAACACCTGTTTGAAGGTAAGCAGCTTTTTTGTTCAAAAGGTTAGCAGGAACGTGGAAGAATTGAGTTGAAGCACCACCACCGAGGAACAATACTTCGTAGTTTTCAGGGATGTTCAAGAGTTCGCGCCAAAGTTGACGAGTTTCAGCCATTACGCGTTCCCAACCTGGAGTACGGTGAGAAATTTCGAGGATACCGATACCTGTGTTGTCGAAGTTACGGATTGCTTCGATAGCAGCTTCTACTGCTTCGCGTGGAAGAACGCAAGGACCTGCGTTGAAATTGTGCATTTGTTTCATAGTAAATTTTTTAATATGTTAAAAAACAGTTAGTTGTTAGTTTTTGTGTGGATATAGTATTCACGAGACAAAGGTAAGCATTAAATTGCTTATAAACAAATTTTTGAGGATGAATTTTTTGAAAATGTGTTTTTTTCTGTTCTTCTGTTCTTTTTTAATGATAAAATATTGATTTTAGACAGAAGTACAAAAGAGAATAAGTTTTTATTTTTGTTGTATTTGTAGATGTCTTGTTTTTTAGACAGAAGTACAAAAGCAAATAATTTATTTTTCTTTTAAGAGCCTTAATGCTACGCATTATAGGCTAAAAAGTACATAAGTTTAAGCGTTTTAATGAAAAGAAGTTTACGTTCTTCTGTACTTATGTCTTCTAAAATTTACTTTTGAGTGGTTTTGCTACTATTTATCAACTCCAAAAGTTTGTCGATTGCTTCTTCTTCGGGGATGTTTTTCATTACACATTCTTGACCTTTGTAGAGCGACACTTTGCCCATTCCTGCACCGATATAGCCAAAATCGGCATCAGTCATTTCGCCTGGTCCATTTACGATACAGCCCATTACAGCAATTTTCAAACCCACAAAGCCTTGTGTTGCCTCTTTCACTTGGCGCACTACTTTGGGTAAATCAAATTTTGTGCGTCCGCATGATGGGCATGAAGTGTATTCGGTCTTGCTGATACGGCAACGTGATGATTGTAGGATTTCGAATGCTATGTCGTTGATTTGTTGGTCAGTGATATTGTCGGATTTATTGCTTAACCATATACCATCAATCAATCCGTCGATGAGCATAGGTCCGAAAAATGCTGCAGCATGGATTTGAAGTGTCTCTAAATCATCAATTTCGAACTGTTTTTTTACGATTATTGGTTTGTCAGTCTTGATTAGTTCTTCGAAATTTGATAGGTTTTTAACAATCTCAATATCACCGCTTAATGCCATAATCTCATCGGCAGTATAATCAGGTTTCAATAGTGTGTCAAGAGGTTTGTCTGCCACTACAACTACAGGGTTATCACCACCAATTTTGTCAATTGCAGTAGATTTATGACGAGAATACTCTGTTTTTAGATGTGTGTAATCGGCGTTAATTGTGCATTGTGCATTGTGCATTGTGCATTGAATATAGTCGACAAGTTTGCGTGCTACGGGTATTTCGGCTTCAGGGGCTTCGGATAGGGATACGCGGATAGTGTCACCTATACCATTAGTAAGCAAAGTGCCGATACCTACCGCTGATTTTATACGTCCTTCGTCATCGCTACCTGCCTCTGTTACACCAAGATGCAGTGGATAGTTTTTGCCTTTGGCATCCATCATTTGCACTAACATGCGCACTGCATAAATCATTACACGAGTGTTGGATGCTTTGACTGAAAGAATCAAGTTAGTGAACCCTTCTTGCTCGCAGAGTTCGATAAATTCCATGCACGAAGTAGCCAATCCAAGTGGGGTATTGCCATATCGACTCATAATGCGAGGCGACAAAGAACCATGATTGACACCTATGCGGATTGCTGTGCCTTTATCTTTGCAGATAGAGAGTAGGGTGTGAAGTTTTTCACGAATACGGCGGAGTTCATCATCCCACTCTTCATTGGTGTAATCGCCATGCTTGCCTGTAACGAAATTGCCAGGATTGATACGCACTTTCTCAACTAAATTTGCTGCTACTTCGGCTACATTGGCATTGAAATGAATATCGGCTACAAGTGGTAAATCGATACCTTCTGCGCGTAAAACCTCTTTGATTTTGCCGAGATTTTCAGCCTCTTTAGTGCCTTGTGTAGTGTAACGCAAAAGTTCTGTGCCTGCTTCGAGACAGCGTTTTGCTTGAGCCACAGAGGCTTCTATATTGTTAGTGTCGGTGTTAGCCATTGTCTGTATGCGTATCGGATTGTTGCCCCCAATACGTAGATTACCAACACAAATCTCTTTGGTTTGTCGTCTGTTATTCATGATTATTAAAAGACAGAAGAACAGAAGAACATTTTTTAGAAGACGATAATAACATAAGAACATAAAAATATAATTAATAATTTTGTTACTATGTTATTCTGTCTTTTAAATATTATGTTATTCTGTCTTCTAAATATAAATAAAAATTTTGTTATTATGATTTTTATGCCTTTTTGTGCGTAAAATATAACTTTCAATTCTCAACTTTCAACTTATTTTAAGTGGATTATAAATATCGTTATCAGTTCCGTCTGGTGCTGTTTGGCGTGGGTATATTAACAAGAAGTTGTTGTCTGCGAAGTATTTATTGAGATAATAAGGTATTTTCTCGAATAGATTGTTGTATGAAAGAGTAGCCTTGCGGGCAGTAATTACGATTAGTGTATCGCCATGTTTGATGTGTTTTGATATAATCAAGAAGTCTTCCCATGATGCCAATTCGCGGAACGAAACATTGAGTGACGAATGTATTTCGCACTGTTTTTTCAATGCAGCGGTAGTAACTTTATTGGCATAAAATACCACAGGAATACTCAATTGCGATGCGATATTCTTGATGCGGTCGAACCAAATATCAAAACCAACCTCTAATTCAGCCATTTGAGGTACTGCAACTACCAATCGTTTCACTGAATTGATAGGCTTTTTAGGTCCGTAAATTATTAAGTTTTGATTAGATGAACTGTTTATCAATGAAGTAATTGTGCCTCCGAGGAACGTATCTACGATATTGGCTTTGTGGTGAATACCTACGATGAGGTCGGTGATTTTGTTGGCATGCACGGTGTCGATAATACAATTTGCAATGTTCAAATCACACTTCATTATTTGCACCAATTTGTTGTCGGTAGCCGAAGCCAATTTGGCCGCACTCTCCATCAATTTTGCTCCTGCTGTATCTTCTGGGTCGTTATTGATTTTCAGAGCAAAGAGAGTTTTATTGTTGCGTTGTTTCACTAAGTTACTAATATCGAGCAACTGAGGCATTGTTTGTGGGTTTGAAATAGGTATAAGTATGCGCTCAGTGCCGAGTTTTTGACGTTGCTCGTTTTGTTGTATCTCTTCAATTGCAATCTTACGGGCAGCACGTTCTGTCGCGATTGATGAAATAGTGCATGTTACGAGAATCATCACGATAGTGCCATTCAACACATTTTCGTCTAATAATCCAATATTGTAACCAATCATTACGGCAGCCAAAGTTGCAGCTGCTTGTCCATTACTCAGACCGAATATCAAGTCGCCTTCCACTGTAGTCAATCTCGAAGTAACTTGCGACAATTTAGCTGCCATCCATTTTGTAACTGTAGCAACTACGGTCATCACTACAGCTACTTTCACCGATTCCATACTTGTAACAAACGCCCTTAAATCAATCTGCATACCGATACTCAATAAGAAAAACGGAATAAATATCGCATTACCCACAAACTCAATCCTATTCATCAAAGGCGACACACTCGGTATCAACCTATTAAGTATTAATCCTGCAAAGAAAGCACCAAGAATACCCTCCAACCCCGAAGCCTGAGCCAATAGCGAAGCGAAGAAAATAATCACCATCACAAAAATATACTGCGCTACACTATCATTAAATCTACGGAGAAAATACTTCGACAATCTAGGCAACAAACCAAAAACAATACCACAGAACACAAATGTCGAAACACCAAACCGCACCCAATAACCAGCATTCATCTCCCCCTTAGCAGCAGCAACAATCACAGCCAACACAAGTAACGACGCAGTAACCGTAATAATCGTTCCAGCGATCGTAATACTCACAGCCCTATTCTTCGCAATACCCATCTTACTCACAATAGGGTAAGCAATCAACGTATGAGAAGCATACATACTCGCAAGTAGTGTAGCCCTCGTGAAATCCATATCCAACAACCACATACCCGTCACAATACCAAACACCATCGGAATCACAAACGTATATATACCAAACAACACACTCTTCGAACTATTCTGTTTGAACGTATTAAGGTCAATTTCCAACCCCGCCTGAAACATAATATAAAGGATACCCACCTTACCAAACAACTCAAAACTCGCATCATTCGACAAAATATTCAACCCATGAGGCCCAAACAACGTACCAGCCAAAATCAACCCAATAATATGCGGAATCTTAAACCTATTCAATATCGGCGCACACAAAATAATCACTATAACCAACAAAAATATAGCTATCGGATCACTTAGTGGAAATGTAGGTAATAAATCTGTGATATAGTTCATGTTTTAAGTCTATAGTCTATAGTTTATAGTCAGTAATGGTCTATCGACCATTGACTGTTGACGTTTTTCTTGCAAAGTTAACCATTTTTTTCCAAACAAACAACAATTATGTCACAAACAAAGTAAAACAATATACTACTTTAGTTAATAAATGTTTCTTTTAATGGTTGATATTGTTAAAAAAATATGTCTATAGTGTTAAAATAAATTTTATTTGTTGAAAATGTGTCTATGGAATGTTAAATTAAGGTTAAAAAAATATTTTATAATTGATATTTAGTTAAAATGCAGTAACTTTGTGTCATTAAAATCAATGACTTTTTTTCATAGATTATAGATTATAAATAATGAAGACAGCAATTTTGCGGGAGCAAAGTTGCTGTCGTTTTTTTAATCTTCAGTTTTTATTGTGTACATTTCTTGATATTCATTCCATTCTGAGTCGTTTTCGACATACAGAGTGATAGGAAGTAGAGGAAATGGTGCGAGAGCTTCGTTGAGGCGTTCGCCAAATACCCGTGACGTACGTGTATAAAAAACTAATGTGCGTTCGTTGTTGCCAGTATAGATGCCAGTAAGGATTGCGAGTTTATCTTTTTCGACAGCTTTTTGTAGAACATTTTGTACTTGTTCCATTAATTCAGCATCGGTATCAGAAGGCATTCCATTATGTTCTGATTTATATGTCCAATAAATTTCTATGCGCTCTTTGAATTTTCCAGATAGTCGAAATTCGTTTAAATCGTCGCGACCAGAGATGAATATAGGCAGTTCGTTGTCGGCAATAGCCATAGAACTGAACCAATTGTCTGTTAAAACCATAATAAAGTTGAAATTTGAGAGTTGAAATTTGAAAGTTGATTGTAAAATATAATTTTCAAATTTCACATTTCAACTTTCAAATTTTATTTAGATTTCCCAAGCGAGGGCACTTGCACCGAGGATAGCAGCATCGCTTTCGTTGAGGGTTGAGAATAGAACTTTGATTTTGCCTCGCCAAATAGGCATGAGGTTTAGGTTCATGCTCTCGACGATAGGTTTGTAGATAAGGTCGCCAGCTTTGGTAAGTCCACCGAAAAGGATGATAGCTTCAGGAGCAGAGAATGCTACGAAATCGGCAAATTTTTCGCCAAGCATACGACCTGTGAATGCGAAGATGTCTTTTGCTACTTCGTCGCCTTCGATTGCTGCATCGAACACATCTTTAGAAGTGATATTTTCGGCAGGAATGTTGCGAAGAAGAGTTTTGCGGTCGGTGAGT
The DNA here is from genome assembly GCA_045653825.1 of Candidatus Aphodosoma sp. Taxonomy (GTDB): domain Bacteria; phylum Bacteroidota; class Bacteroidia; order Bacteroidales; family Paludibacteraceae; genus Aphodosoma. The sequence continues at coordinate 6,003 of JAZOMI010000033.1, forward strand.
TCGATGATTTCGCGAGCAGTGCGAGCAACGCCCATAGCAGATGCGTAGGTTTCGAGGCAACCAGTTTTGCCACAACCGCAGATGCGACCATTGTTGCGTACAGCACAAGTGTGACCAAGTTCGCCAGCAAAACCATCGTGACCATACACTACATTTCCATTGATAACGATACCAGAACCAACACCAGTGCCGAGAGTAATCATGATGAAGTTTTTCATGCCACGAGCAGCACCGTAAGTCATTTCGCCTACAGCGGCAGCATTGGCATCGTTAGTTAATGCAACAGGTACACCAACTTGCTGGCTGAGCATATCAGCAAAGTGAACTATTTGGTTTTTAGCCCAAGTGAGGTTGGCTGCATTTTCGATGCATCCAGTATAGTAGTTGCCATTTGGAGCACCGACACCGATACCACGAATGTCTTTGATGTTGTATTCTTTGTCGATGAGTTTTTTGATACCTTCGGCAAGGTCGTTGATGAATTCTTCAGGTTGGTTTTGTGTGTTGCTGCGGATGGCTGTTTGTTTCAATACATTGCCACGAGCGTCAACGATACCAAATTTTGCGGTTTGGCCTCCGAGGTCGATACCAATTACATAAGGTTTGTCCATAATATTAGAGATTAATGATTAGTTATTTTTACCCCCTCGGTCTTCGACCACTCCCCCTAAGACAGGGGGAGAATATCGGGTAGTCATAGTTTTATGGTATTTTTAATTTTTTCGCTATACAATTTAAAGACTTTCAACTTTCAATTTTCAACTTTCAACTTTCTTGCTTCCTGCGATTGCGTAGATTAGCATGTATATTATGCCTGCAAATACAACGAAGTAGCTATTGATGAAGCCGAAATTGTCGGCTATCCAGCCTTGTAAGAGTGGGAGTATGCCACCACCGCATACCATCATCATGAATATGCCTGATGCGGCGGCAGTGTGTTTGTCAAGACCTTCGACTGCGAGGTTGAAGATTGCCCCCCACATAACAGAGGTGCAAAGTCCGCAAAGAATAAGTAGTAGTATATTAACCGGTACTTCGGCAATACCGAAAGATATATCGGATTTGAATACTGGCATATTGACCATAAATTGTGGAAGTAGTATAGCGCAAAGTACTAATATAGCGGCAATAGATGTTGTGGCGGTAAGCATAGATTTGCTCGATACTTGTCCACCTATGGCAGCACCAACAAAACGGCCAATGAGCATAAGGAACCAATAGGTGCCAACAATAGTGCCAGCAACGGCAGTATCCATATTTAGGTCGGTAGTCATATAGAGATTGGCAATGTTTGGGATACCAACTTCTACGCCAACGTAAATGAAAATAGCGATGATGCCAAGATTGAAGCGGCGGAAAGAGAAAGGTGAGCCAGATTGTTTGTTTTGAGACGCAGAATGTTGTGCTTGTGCAAGATGAGGTTCTGGCATATCCATAAAGAAAAGCACTAAGAATGCAAGGGCAAAAATGGTCATCGCAATCCAAAGTACGGGATTGGCATCTTGGATAGTGCGATTGGCAGCATTGCCCATAAGCATACCTACGAGAACAGGGGCTAAGGTAGCACCAGTAGATCCGAATACACCACCTATTTGTATGAGTTGATTACCTTTTTTGCCACCGCCAGCGAGCGTGTTGAGCATTGGATTGCATACAGTGTTGAGGATACACATAGAGGATCCAGAAATGAGAGCACCGCAGAGATATATAGCGTAGGTGGCAGAGCTCATGAAACCAGAGAGATAAGTTATAGCAACGCCTAAAAAGCCAACTCCCACAGCGATGAGCGATGTGGTTTTATAGCCTTTGCGTTGTAATATCAATCCAGCAGGAATACCCATGCAAGCGTATGCAATGAAGTTGGCAAAATTGCCTAATTGCGACATGAAATTCGATGCGTTGAATTGAGATTTGACAATAACGCCGAATGGGTTTTGAAGTCCTGTGACGAAAGCAATCATGAAGAAGAGAGCAATCATCATTATGATAGGCAATATGTTTTTGTTTTTCATTGTTTTTTAGATATAAGACTTTACTCGCTTCGCTTGTTTTTTAAAAGACAAAATAACATAATAACAAAAAATATTTCACTTTATTTTTAACGTAATTTTTTAATTGATATATGCTTAAATTTACGTTTATAAAAATTATGTTCTTTTGTTATTCTGTCTTTTAAATTTTCCTTTTTTATAGATTATTTTTCAAGAATGTGTTGAATCGAGTGTAGAGATGATAACGTGTTTTAGCACCAAGTATGCTATGGTTTTTGTTAGGGTAGATTTGCATTTCGAATTGGATGCCAGCTTCGACCAAAGCATCGCAATAGAGGATAGCGGGTTGGAAGTGTACGTTATCATCGGCAGTACCATGGCAAAGGAGGAGTTTACCTTTGAGGAGGTGAGCTTTTTCGATGAGGTCAGATTGTTCGTAGCCAAGGTCGTTTTCTTGAGGGGTTGACATAAAACGCTCAGTATAAGCAGTGTTGTAGAGACGCCAGTCAGTTACAGGGGCAATAGAGATACCCGCTTTGAAAGTTTCGTTGCCGTAAGTGAGGCAGTTGAGAGCCATGAAACCACCATACGACCAACCCCAAATAGCCATGCGGTCTTCATCGATATAAGGCAATTTACCAAAATATTGAGCAGCAGCTACTTGGTCTTCAGTTTCGTATTTACCAAGATTCCAATAGGTGCAAGTACGGTATTCATGACCACGAGCGCCAGTGCCACGACCATCGACGCAAGCAACGATGTAGCCTTCTTGAACGAGGTAGTATTCCCAATCAGGTTTGAAGCGGTCGAGAGCCTCTTGGCTGTTAGGACCGGAGTATTGAACCATGACGAGAGGGTATTCTTTGTTGGCATCGAAATTGGCAGGTTTAATAATCCAACCATAGAGGTTAGTGCCATTGACAGCATCGAAGTTGATAAACTCTTTGACAGGAAGATTGTAGGCATTGAATTTAGCTTGTAGCTCTTTGTTGTCGATGATAGTGCGTAGGACTTTGCCTTTAGTGTCGCAAAGAGTGAAAGTGTTGGCAGTAGTAGTATTGTGGAATTGAGCAACGATATATTTCATGCCTTTAGAGAAAGATGCAGAGTGGGTACCAGGACGAGGGTCGAGGTTTGTTATATTACCTTTTTTATCGGCTTTGTAGATATGGCGTTGCGAAGGGTGTTCTTTAGCTGCTTGGAAATAGGCAGTTTTAGACTTTTCGTCGTAGCCATAGTAAGCAGTAACATCCCATTCGCCCTTAGTGATTTGGTGGATAAGATTGCCATTTGCATCGTAATGATAGATATGACGCCAACCATCACGCTCGCTCATAGCAACGAAAGAGTTGTCGCTATTGAATTTGAGGTGAGTGTAGTTGGTGTAGTCGATATAGACTTTATCTGTTTCAGAGAGAAGTGTTTTTGCAACGCCAGAGCGAGGGTTTACGCTTAGTAGATCGAGAGTAGTTTGGTTGCGATTGAGGCGAACGATAGCGAGTGATTCGTTGTTGTTGGTCCATTGAATAATAGGGAAATAGATGTTGTTGCCAGAGCCACAATGCATTTGTTTAGTAGTACGATTTTCAATATCGTAAACATGAACAGAGACAGTAGAATTGGTTTCTCCAGCTTTTGGGTATTTGTAGGTGTAGGCGTTGTCGTAAGGGTGGTCGTAGATATCGAAAGAGAATTGTTTGATTTCGCTTTCGTCGAAGCGTACCCAAGCAAGGAGTTTGCTATCGGGGCTCCATTCGAAGTAGCGAGTGCGACCGAATTCTTCTTCATAGACCCAATCGGCAGTACCATTGATGATTTTGTTGAATTCGCCATCTTTAGTGATTTGCAATTCAGTGTTGAAATCAAGTTTTTTGATGAAGAGATTATTGCCGCGAGCAAAAGCAATCATACGACCATTAGGTGAGAATTGAGCCAAATTTTGAAGACCAGGATTTTGGCTAAGAGGTTCAAGTTCGTTGCGGGCAATATTATAGACATAATAAGTAGTAGAGAACGAGTGGCGGTAGATAGGAGTTTTGTCTGTTAGGATAAGAATACGTTTTTCTTGAGGATCGAATTCGTAGTCAGATATTTTTTTGAAGTTACAATTTTGGGCAGTAGCGACATCGAAGATAGTTTCGATAGCCTTACCAGAAAGGTAGTCGTATTTGATGATTTTAGTTCCGTCTTCAGATAGCATAGTGTAACTAGAGCCATCGTTCATAGAGTAGAGGGCAGCCATAGTTTGAGGGCGGAAAGTACCAGAGGTGAAGTCGCGGAGATATTGTTCGGAAGATTGAGAGAATGCACAAAGTGCGATACACAATGCACAATTGAGAATTAAAAAGAGTTTTTTCATATTATTTTTAGTATTTGTTATCATAATTATCATAACATTGGAATACAAAGGTACAAAAAAATGTAGAATAAGCAAAATTCGTTTAATTTTTTTCGATAAAAATGATGCGAGTAGAATCTATCACATCTGAAGCTATGTTTGCTGCATCTATGGCAGAGTGAAAGAGAAATTCAGTATTTTGTTTTTTGTGCTTATTTTTCAATAGAGCGTAATACTTATTAGGATAGTTATTTTTGTATTTGTCAGACATCCATATTAAAGCAGCGGTATGATGCATAACATCAGATTCGCTTGCATGTAGCCATTGATTGTTTTCGCCAAGTGCTTCTCCGTGGTCTGATAGATATATCATAATTGCATTTTTGTTTTGTAGGGGTTTTATTATTTCGCTTATTATGAAATCTGTGTACAAGACTGTATTGTCGTATGAATTTACAATCTCCATGGAGTCGCAATTTGATACGATGCGTGATTGCATTGTAGGTTTGAATATTTCGTATTCATCGCTATAGTGTGAATTGTACCACCAATGAGATCCAATTGTATGAATTACAATTAGTTGTTTTTTGTTATTTAGGTTTAATAAATTACTGTAGTGAGGAAGAATATCTTCGTCTAACCATTTATCGAAATTATATACTGTTTTTGTTTGATTGCTTCTAATTATTGTATCTGCCTCGTTTATAAAATAGGCATAAGGTTTTTCAGCATCTTGGTTTGCTATAGTTGCAGTATGTATTCCTGCTTTTTTGAAAATATCAATAAAAGAGCGTTCTGAATATGCTATTTCTGGATTTTCGGTGGTTGCACGTGTCATTAGGTGAGGGACACTGCGATTGGTATATACAAAGTCGGAAAAAATACTATCTAAAGAAATTGTATTTAGTTTTTCAAGAATTGGTGTAGTGTGGCGTTTGTATCCGTTTATTGACATATTCGCAGGGCGTAAAGCTTCACCAATGATAATGACTACTATTGTAGAATCTTTAGTCGTGGTATTTGCATAAGAGCATTGTTGTGGGCGTTCAGTTGCAATTTCTTGATGTTGTGAAATGTATTTTGTTATTACATTGAATATATTAAAGGGGATACGTTCGCAAATAGGACGAGCAAAACGTCCGTTGGGATTTAGTAGAATTATAGATAAAATTAAATGAGTGGATATAATAATGTAAGTTGTATTTTTTTTGAAATTTATAGTATATTTTTTTCTTAGAGAGGCAATAAAGTATCCTATGCAAGAGATTAGAATAGACCATAAGATTAGTTGTATGGTTATCATATCGGCAGATACCATCATATCATTTTGGAATACAATATCAAGAATCATCGTGTTGAACGAAAAGTTGATAGTGTATCTGAAGTAAGCTAGTATAGAAGATAAGAAGCAAAGAGAAGTATATATTATAGTATATATTTTGGGAGTTGTAATTGATACAAGTGATAGAACGGTAAAAAGGGCAGTTGTAATTGTACCCCAATGTAAAATAATAAATAATATGTCTGTTGTTGATTTTATAGGAGTATCAATAAAATCAAAAATAGTACAAGATGTGGTAATGTAAAGGGCACACAAAATTGTATGCCCAATCCATTTTATAAAATCTTGGTTAATTATATTCTTCATGTGTTTATTTTATTATAAGAATTTTCGTAATATGTTTTTGTTTTCCGTTAGCAGATATGCAATGAGCAAAATAGACTCCAGTTGCAACTCTATCGCCAGAGGCTTTGCATCCGTTCCATGTAGCAATACCACCATTGGATATGGTTTCGTAAATAAGATTGCCATTGATGTCTGTTATTCTGACAATAGAATTTTCGGTTAGTCCTATTATGGAAATAGTTCCATTGTATTCTGGTCGAACGGGATTAGGAAACGCATGTATGTTTTCGAAGGATTCAAATGCTTCGACAGCGTCCGATTGGTATGAAATCAAACCACCTCCAGTGCCAATAAAGACTTCTCCTGTCTTGTCATTTATAGCAATAGACAAGATTACGTCTGATAAAAGAGGACTATTTTCGGTGGTAAAATGATGAATGATTTCTTGTCCATCTTCGGAAACAAGATATACACCAGAAGATGCAGTACCTATCCATTTGCGATTTGCCCCATCTATAGCAATTGTTTTAATCTCTTCAGTTCCTAATAGATAATCAGCTAGCCCAGAGTCATCATTGCGAGCAATTTTTATCCTATGTACATTAAAATCATTTTCAAACATTTTTGAGGGGTCATTGATTAAGAATAAACCTTCGGTAGTTCCTACCCATAGTGTACCATTCTTATCTTGAGCAATAGAGCGAAGATTAGCTGAGCCACAAAAGTTTATTTCTTTATTGTCTTGGTCATAAACTTTTGTTAATGTAATGGTTTTATCGTCGTATATGTTGTCTATTGTTCCATTATCATCGAAAGCAAATATTTGAGATGTCGTGTTGCTGGTTGTTCTGGGAATGAATATAATTTTTTGATTTTGATTTTTATTATTAATGATAATATCTTGTGGTGTAGATGCTTTTACCGCGTGATCAATATTGTGATATATGCCGTTTTTGTCAATATATTTAATTAAAGAACCAGCATTGTTTAATAACCATAAATTGCCATTTTCGTCGTAAGTCATTCCATCTATACGGATGTAATTGTATTTTTTTTTAGGAATATCATCTTGATATATTGATTTTAATCCACTATTGTCGCAATGGTGGTGTTTGTATATTTGGTCGTTTCTGAATTCATACAAGCCAAGTCCGTAACTAGCAACCCAAAAGTGTGTATTATCATTTGGATCTATTGCAATATCCACTAAATCGTAGCATATAGTATCGGTTTCGGTGTTATTAACAAAATCTACAGCAGTATAGTTATTCCATATGCCATTTTCAAAAAAAGATAGTGAAGCATTTGTATAATAATTCAATGACCATCTACCTCCAGGAACACTAAATATTCTGCCGTTCGAATATTTAAGTCGCCAAGATGTATTGTTAAGAGGGCCGTTAGGAACAAATAAATTGCGTTGGTCTTTTTTTATTGCATACGAATATACAATGCCATCTGCAAGGTACCAAATGGTATTTGTTAGGTTGTCATATATTCCAGTAATGGCATTGTTGGCAACGAAGTTGCTATAATCGTCAGATATAACGGTTAATGTATTGTCTTTGTTGGTAAGGAAAATCATACCATTATCATTGTATATATATTGTATTGATGTTTTGAAGTTTTTCCATATTTGTTTTGAATATTGATATACGATATTGTCTTTTTTCAGTAAGTATAGAATGTCGTTTTCTATAGTCATAGTGATATTTCCTTCATCGGTATTTGGATTAGAGATTTTAATCCAATTTTGATAATTTAATAGATTTGTAGTTAGTGGAGCAACATAGATATTATTTGTAGTTAATGCATAAATGTTACCGTTGTTTATTTTAATGTTCAGTATTTTGTTTGTTTCTCCTTCATCTCCGATTATATATGTTTCAACAAATTCTTGCTTTGTAATGTTAAATAAAACAATTCCAAAGTCGCAAGCGAGATAGGCGAATTCATCTATAATGCAGATGTCATTTATTTTTTTGCTATCCGACATTGATTTTTTATATAGGTCAGTTACATTTATCACATTGCCATCATCAGTCAGTAGGTCAATGTTAGAATTGTTGTAAACAATCAACAATAATTCATTTGATTTAGCATATTTAATAAAGCGTATGTTATTATCATTTAATCCATCAATTTTGGAATATGTTTTGATTATGGGGTTATCTTTTTTTATTGAAAAAAGAGCTCCATTATTTATTGCATATACAAAATCGTTGGATTGTGTGAGTTGTGTTGCACTTGTGTATGATATATGAGTACGCCAAGCTCCCATCGTTGATTGTCCATAAATTGGAATTATCGTTGCAATGTAAAATATAGCAATTATTGTTAATATATTATTTTTCATTGTTTATGTTATTGTTTATTATGAAATTTTTGAATTTTTGTAGTGCAATGGCTCTGTGTGATATTTTATTTTTGATTTCACTTGATAGTTCAGCGAATGTTTGAGAGTAGCCATTTGGAACAAATATGGGGTCATAACCAAAACCATTATTGCCACGTGGAGTATCTATTATAGTGCCTTTTATTGAGCCTTCGAAAAAATGTGTATTATTATTGATTATAACGGCTATTACTGTCGTAAATTGTGCTTTTCTATTAGATTTTCCTTTTAAATTTCTTAATAATTTTTCGATGTTTTGTTGCATAGTGCATTGTTCTCCAGCATATCTAGCAGAATATACGCCAGGTTCTCCATTAAGAGTTTCAACTGATAAACCAGAATCATCGGCGAAGCAGTTATATCCAAATTTTTTATGAATGTATTCTGCTTTTTGTAACGCATTTTCTCTGAATGTTTCTCCTGTTTCCGGTATTTCGTCAAATATACCTATGTCGGATAAATTTTTTATTTCAATGAAGTTTTTGATTATATCTTTTACTTCAATTGCTTTGTGTGTATTGTGGGTGACAAAAATTAGTTCTTTCATATTATTTCTTTTCTGTTTTACATCCTGTAAATGCGTATTTACCAATATATTTTATATTATCATGTAGAATTACTTTATCTAAATTTATGCATTCATAAAATGCATATTCAGTAATATGAGTCACTGATTTTGGTATTTTGAATATTCCTTTTTTTGCTTTTGGACAATGTATTAAAGTTGTCATATCTGCTGAATATAAGACTCCATTTTTTGATTTGTAGTGTTTATTCCCTTTTTTGACATTGATATAACTTAGATTTTGACAACTATTAAATGCTTGAGTTTCTAATTGGTATAAATTCTCACCTATAGTTATTTTTTTTAGATTGGTACATCCATTAAAAGCGTAGGCTCCTATTTTTTCTATGTTGTTTAAAACAATATTTTCTATTTTTGAACATCCATTAAATGCGTTATTTGTTATTTTTTTTGTTTCTTTGTGGATCTGACACATAGCATTATAACCATTTGGACAATGATATAATGTTCCCATGTTGTTTGAGTATAGTATACCTTTATAGATGTTAAAATATTTATTATTATTTTCTTTGTATATTTTGAAGTTTGGGGTATTGAAAAATGCAGATGAACTTATTTGTTTAGTTTCTTTTGCTAGTACTATTGATTGCAGTTGTCTGCACCCATAGAAGGCATAATCTTTTATGGTTGTTATATTTGAAGGTAAAGCAATTTGCCCTAAAATATTTTTGCAATTATAGAATACAGCATAATTTATTTCGGTCAATTTAGAAGGTAATATAATTTGATTATCGGAATTTATGCCATGTAAAGAATTGCAAAAAGCAAAAGCCATATCTCCAATATGAATAACATTGTCACCTAAATTAGCTATTTTTAATTTATTACAATTGCGAAACGCAGATGTCTCTATTGAACAATATGCGTTGTCAATGATGAGTGAATCTATGTTTATACAATTTTCAAAAGCTGAATTTGCAATCTTGTCTAAAAAAGAAGATAATTTTATTGTTTTTAGATTGTGGCATTGTGCAAATGCTTTTTCGTTAATTACGGATAAAGAATTTGGGAAATTGATAGTTTGTAGATTGTTGCAGTTTTCGAAAGCATGAGATCCGATTGATTTTATAGATTGAGGGAGATAGGCAAATTTTAAATTGTGATTGTTCTTCATGAAATTTGCTGCAATATCGCTTGTGCCTTCTCTTATTATAATAGAATCGGGGTTGTCTTTTCCTATGTATTTTAGTGCTACACTGCCGAGATATATTATATTATTTTTTTGATTATTGTACCAATATGTATTGTTGAATGCAGAATTGTCAATTTCGATATTTCCATAGGTAGATAGGTGAATGTTTTCTAATTGATAGGAATTCGCAAATGCCATAACTCCTATTCGTTCGATGTTGGGAGGTAATGATAAAGTAGTTATATTTATATCTTTAAAGAGATAATCATCTATTTTTTTTACATGTTTTCCTATTTGTAAATTGGCAATTTTTGAGGTATGAGTAAAAACTTTTCCTCCAGCATTACAATTTTCGGCATTGAATATTATATTTATTAAATTACTACAACCTCCAAAGGCATTTTTTCCTAAATATCTTAAATGAAGAGGTATTTCTATTGTAGTAAGACTACTGCAATTATAGAAGGCAAATTCTTTGATTGTGTTAATATTTGGAGGTAGTATAATGTCTTTTAATTTATTGCAGTTGAAAAAAGCTTTTTTTTCGATTGATCTTATAGAATCTGGTAGTGTTATAAGTGTTAATTCGATGCAATTTTCAAAAGCGTTATTTTCTATTGTTGTTATTGTTTTCGGTATGTTTACTGATGTGAGATTTGTACAATTAAGAAAACATCCTTCTTTTATTGTTTTTACAGATTTAGGTATTAAAATATGTTTTAAATTGATACATTCACGAAAAGCAAAAGCTCCAATATTATTGATATTTTCACCTATATTAACTTCAGATAAAACTTTACAAAAACTAAATGCATTTTCACCAATTTCGGAATAAGCATTGTCTATTGTTATAGAAAGTAAACTATCGCATTTAGAGAATGCAAATTTTCCTATATAATTAACATTTTGAGGAATGTAAATTGAAAGAAGAGAATTACAATTTTCAAATGCGTTATTTGATATTCGTTTTAATTCAGGACTAAAATATAAATATTGTAATTGAGTGCAATGAGCAAATGCCTTATAACCAATTTCGATTGCTCCAATTAAATCTAATTTATTTAAATTTTTACATTTATAAAATGCTAATGGTTCAATTATTATTTCTTTAGTTAGAAAATCGACTTTATTTAACTTTTCGCAATGAGAAAAGGCTCTGGCTCCAATTTTTTCGCAGTTCCATGGTATATTTATTGAGTCTAATAGCAAGCATCCAGCATATGCATATTCTTCTATTTTTATTATGTTTTTATGGATGTTTGATTTTTTTAAATTGTGACAATTAGAAAAGCATCCTGCTGGGATAATGGTTGTTTTTTCTGGAATATTTGCAATTGTTAAGTTTGAACAATTATAGAATGCTCCTCGACCTATTTTTTTTATTGAATTTGGAAGTTTAACTTCTTTGATGTTTTTACAGCAACTAAAACAATAATTGCCGATATACTCTAGTTGGTTATTGAATATTATATTTTTTAGTGATTTACAATTTTTGAATGCACAATCATCTATTGCGGATAGATTATAAGGAAGAATTATTTTTGATAAATTATGGCAGTCTTCAAATGCTGATTTCCCTATGTATTGGATTGAGGCTGGTAATTCTATTGTTGATATTTCTTTTGAATAAAAGCAAAGATCAGCAATGCCAATTGTTTCTTCAGAGAAAATATTTTTGTCAATTGTGTTGTTTTTTCCAATGTAACTATATGCAACTTTGTTTGCGTATATTAGTTCTTTGTTTGATGCCTTATTAAACCATTCTGTGTTATGCAATGCATATCGGGCTATTTTTTTTATTGAATTGGGAAAATATAAAGAGTCAACATTATGACAATTATATAGAAGGTATTCTGGAAGAACTTCTACTTTGTTGCCAAATATGACATTTGTTAGACCATCATTCCCTTCAAAAGCTCCAATAGTTTGATTTATGCGATTGTCGTAGTATGCTCCAGATGTTTCACAATCAATTGCATTGTAATATAAAGTTTTAAGGTTCTTGTTAGCTTGGAGTATCTCGAAACCTATTTTTTTTGTTTTTTCTGGGATTGTAAATGTTGTTAAATTAGTACACCATGCGAAAGCGTAGTTATCAATTATTTGGACATTTTCGCCCATATAAATTTCATGCAGATTTTTGCAATTGGAAAAAGCTCTTTCTCCAATTGATGTTATTGAATTGTGTATCGTTATACGAGTTAGTCCACTCCAAGCAAAAGTATATGGTTTAATTTCATGTATTGTTTGTGGTAATTCTATATCCACTAAGTTTTCGCATCCAGCAAAGGCGCCTTCTCCAATAAAATTTATATTACAATTTTCGCTGAATGTTACTTTTTTTATGTGTTTGTTACCGCTAAAAGCATCATTTTTTATTCCAACGACAAAAAATATTGTATCGTTTATTTTTATTTCGTTTGGAATGTAAATGTGTTCTTCTTTAAAAGACTCATTTTGTTTGGCAACGATTACACTATGATTGTTATTTTTTTCGTATATCAAATTATAGTTTTTATTTTGGAGATTTATTTTTTCTCCAAAAATATAATTGGTTAGAGCTAAAGACGTGATAATTAGACTACAACGTAATATATAGATTGAATTAAACATATCTGCAAAGATAAACATTTTTATTCATAAAAACAAAATATTATAAGAAATAAAAAACAATACGACAAAATGTCTTAATAACTTAAAATGTTAGGACAAAATGACAGTAATGCTTGTTTGCATAGTATTTGTTATTATAAAGAATGTATATAATTTGGAATTATTAATTTTTTTTAATTATAACTTGTAAACTATGACGACAAACAGAAATAATCAATCCGAAAATGCATATCAAGCACTTAGCAGATATGCTATCAATCTCAACGAACATGCTCGCAGTGGTAAACTCGACCCTGTTATTGGGCGTGATGATGAGATACGTCGTGTGTTGCAAATTCTTTCGCGGCGCACTAAAAACAACCCTATCCTCGTGGGCGAACCAGGTACGGGTAAAACGGCTATTGCCGAAGGGTTAGCTCACCGCATCGTGCGTGGTGATGTGCCTGATAATCTTCGTTCTAAACAAATCTTCTCGCTCGATATGGGTGCCCTTATTGCTGGCGCTAAATATCAAGGCGAATTCGAGGAACGACTCAAAGCTGTTGTAAACGAGGTGATTAAAGCCGATGGCGAGATTATACTCTTTATCGACGAAATTCATACCCTTGTGGGTGCTGGCAAATCGTCGGGTGCGATGGATGCAGCAAATATTTTGAAACCTGCTCTTGCGCGTGGCGAATTACGTGCTGTTGGGGCAACTACACTTGACGAATTCCAAAAATATTTCGAAACCGACAAGGCTCTTGAGCGTCGTTTCCAGATGGTTATGGTCAACGAACCAGACGAGGCTGCCACAATTTCAATCCTTCGTGGTTTGAAAGAACGTTACGAAAATCACCACAAAGTGCGTATCAAGGACGACGCTATTATTGCCGCAGTCGAACTCTCAACTCGTTATATAACAGACCGTTTCTTGCCCGATAAGGCTATCGACCTAATTGATGAGGCTGCTGCAAAATTGCGTCTTGAAGTGGATTCTGTGCCTGAGGAGTTGGATACTATCGAGCGTAATATCAAGCAGTTGGAGATAGAACGCGCTGCTATTAAACGTGAAAATGATAAGGTAAAACTCGAACAACTCAATACGGAAATATCTTCACTCAAAGCAGAAAGTGAAAAAATGCGTGAGAAGTGGAGTAGCGAGAAGGAGCAAATCAATGCTATTCAACAAAATAAGATTGAAATTGAGCAATTGAAATACGAGGCAGAACGAGCTGAGCGTGAGGGTGATTATGGTCGTGTAGCTGAGATTCGTTATGGTAAAATCAAAGCAGCAGAACAAGCAATCGAAACGGCTAAAGTTCGACTTGCCGAACTTCAACAAGGGCACGCTATGATTAAGGAAGAGATTGATGCTGACGATATTGCCGACATTGTTTCGCGTTGGACAGGCATCCCTGTGCGCAAGATGATGCAGAGCGAAAAAGACAAACTCCTTCATCTCGAAGACGAATTGCACAAACGTGTTATTGGTCAGGATGAGGCAATTGTGGCAGTGTCAGACGCTATTCGTCGTAGTCGTGCTGGATTGCAAGACCCAAAACGACCTATCGGTTCATTTATTTTTCTTGGAACAACAGGTGTTGGTAAAACTGAATTGGCTAAGGCATTGGCTGACTATTTGTTCGATGACGAAAATATGATGACTCGTATCGATATGTCGGAATATCAAGAGAAATTTGCTGCTACACGCCTTATCGGAGCACCTCCGGGATATGTGGGTTATGACGAAGGAGGTCAACTCACAGAGGCTATTCGCCGCAAACCATATTCAGTGGTACTTTTTGATGAGATTGAAAAAGCGCATCCTGATGTATTTAATGTGTTGTTGCAAGTGCTTGACGATGGGCGACTTACCGATAATAAAGGTCGTGTGGTTAATTTCAAAAACACTATTATTATCATGACATCGAATCTCGGTTCGCAACTAATTCGTGAAAATTGCGAAAATCTTACAGATAAAAATCGTGAAGAGGTCTTGGAAAATACTAAAAATGAGGTGTTTGAATTACTTAAACAGACTATTCGTCCAGAGTTTTTGAATCGTATTGACGAACTTATAATGTTCACTCCATTACAAGAGTCCGAAATTCGTGATATTGTAGAGTTGCAAATTAAGCAAGTGCAAAAACTCCTTGAACGAAACGGAGTGCAACTCGAGGTTACTCAGTCGGCTGTCGATTTGTTCGCTCGTGAAGGTTATGACCCACAATTTGGCGCACGACCAGTGAAACGAGTGTTACAACGAATGTTGCTCAACGAACTCTCAAAACAAATCATTGCAGGCACAATCAATACAGATAAACCAATTCATGTTGATGTCATAGGTGGAGAAATTGTCTTTGCAAACTAATAAAAAAAGGTGCAATTTTATTTTGCACCTTTTTTATTTCAACTTTTTATCGCAAAGGCTTAAAGACTTTTGGTTCAACTTTCCGCATTTTCAATTTCATCTTCATCAATATCAAAAGCTGCTAATTGACGGTGGAATACCTCGTCAAGCGACATTAAGAAAGTTTCGGCACTAACAATGCCTGAGATAGAACTAATTTTGTTGAGTGTTATGTCAAGCAAATGGCGGTTATCGCGAGCATATACCTTGACGAAAATAGCGTATTTACCAGTAGTATAGTGGCATTCAACTATTTCAGGAATGTTGCAAAGCGCATTTACAATACTTTCTAATTTGCTTAAATCTTTCACGCAAATACCGATGTAAGCGCAAGTTTGGAATCCAACTTTGTAGGTGTTGATAACAAATTCAGAACCTTTTACAACGCCTTCGTTTGTCAATTTTTGAACACGTTGGTGAATGGCTGCTCCTGAAACATTACATTCGCGAGCTACTTCCAAAAAAGGAATACGTGCATTTTGCGAAATAAGTTTCAGAATTTTTTTGTCTAAATTGTCGATTGTGTGTTTCATAGTTATATAAAATGGTAATAGATAAGGGGCAAAATATTTTTTATTGATTATTTGGCAAAGATAATTATTTTAATTCATACTACATAATTTACAATTCATAATTTTTGTTAAAAATATTTTTATGATTTAAATGTCATAATTCAATTTTTTTTCGTATATTTGCACACTAATTTTTATGCCGAGCGAAGCAAAAATCTTGAGCGAAGCGAAAAAACTTTCAACTATAATTATAATATTATGGGTGTAACAAAGCATATTAAAAAATTATTTAAATCTTCTAATGCATCAAAAGATAAGATTCTTGTTACAGGAGGTTTAGGTTATATAGGTTCACATACAGTTGTGGAACTTATAGAGGCTGGTTATGAAATTTGTATTGTAGATAACCTTTCAAATTCGAGTATTGAAGTACTTAAGGGTATAGAAAAAATTACAGGTGTAAAACCTATTTATGAGAATATCGATTGTACCGATTATGTAGCAATGAATAAATTTCTTGCTAAAAACGAGGGTATTCGTGCTGTTATTCATTTTGCAGCATCGAAGGCAGTGGGTGAGTCGATTGAAAAACCTTTAATGTATTATCGCAATAATATAGTTTCTCTTATCAATATTCTCGAATTGATGCCAATTCATAGAATAGAAGGTATTGTATTTTCTTCTTCTTGTACCGTATATGGTCAGCCAGAGGTGTTGCCTGTAACTGAATCGGCTCCACTTCAAAAAGCACTTTCGCCGTACGGAAATACAAAACAAATTTGTGAAGATATAGTTCGTGATACTGTAGCAGCAAATTCAGCAATTAAGAGTGTTCTTTTGCGTTATTTCAATCCAATTGGTGCGCATCCATCGGCATTGATTGGCGAGTTGCCTAATGGAGTGCCAAACAATCTCCTTCCATTTGTAGCTCAAACGGCTGCAGGTATTCGTAAAAAACTTAAAGTGTTTGGGAATGACTATAATACACCTGACGGTTCATGTATTCGTGATTATATCAATGTGGTAGATTTGGCAAAAGCTCATATTGCGGCAATGCGTCGTATTTTGGGTGGTGAAGTTGAGTCGGTGGAGACATATAATGTAGGTACAGGGCGTGGACTTTCGGTGCTTGAGATATTGAATGCTTTCGAAACAGTGAATGATGTGAAAGTCCCACATGAAATTGTAGGACGTCGTGCAGGAGATATTGGGCAAGTGTGGGCAGACCCCTCGTATGCTAATAAGATGCTTAAATGGAAAGCTGAAACATCGCTTGAAGATACAGTTCGTTCGATTTGGAAATGGCAATTATATCTTGCAGAACAGGAAGAGGATAAATTATCATCAAGTGGTGGCAAAATACTTGGTGGAAGTTAAAAATAAAATGGTTGTCTGTTGTCAGACAACCATTTTATTTTTATGTTGTTTTATTAAAAATGATGTGAACGTTATTCAATATTTTGTCATTGATAAATTTGTTTAAAGCTTTTATATCTGATTTTTGAGTTGAATCCTTTTTGCAAATAAAAAGTGTAGTGTCTGCAAAACTTCCTAACAGTAAGGTGTCAAGTGTTTCTTTTGTTATCGGGGTTGTGTCAATAATGATGTATTCAAAGTTGCTACGTAAAAAATCCATTAGAGTAATTAATTTATCATTACTTAATATTTCAGTAGGATTTTCAATATTATAACCAGATGAAATTAAACTTAAATATTGATTTTGATAATGATTTTGTATAATTTCAGTTAATTGATATTTATCATTCCAAAGATATTCTGAAATTCCGTATGAGTTATCAAGATATTCATACTTGGTTGGATTGTGTAAGTTTAGATTGACAAGAATAGTTTTCTTTTTCAAATTAGCAAATGATAATGCTAAATTCATAGCAATACAACTATTGCAATTATCATTTATAGTTGAAGTTATTAATATAGTTTGGTTGTTTGTCTTACCTTTATTAACTAATTGTAATGCTGTACGTATAGTGCGAAATGCATTTGTTTCTTTTTCGTAATAAGGGTTATTGACAAAATCAAATTTATTATTTTTTTTAGGCGTTGTGATTTCGCCTATTATGTTGACAGATGTTATATCTTTGATTTGACTTTTGCTAGATATTTTTTTAGTAAAGAAATATTCGGCGTATATGAAAGAAAGGCTTATAATTATTGTCATTATAATCGAAAAGCATAGCGTTAGTTTGGTGTTAGGGGTAACTGAATTTGCAAAAGTGTATGCTTTATCAATAATTAATCCAGTAGAATTAGACGAAGTCATCACAAATTGTGTTTCTTCTTTCTTTTGCAAGAGAAATAGATAGATTTTTTGTTTTATTTCTTGTTCTCTTTTCATTGATAGAAATTCTTTTTCTATCGAAGGAATTTTGCTTATTTTATTGTTTATTTCTGAGTATTTTGCATTTATGCTAGAGCGTTTTTGTTCGGCTCCTTCTTTCATATTACTAATTGTTTGTAATATATTTTTGCGTGATAATATAATTTGATTTTTTAGTTGGATTGTATATGGGTTATTTTCTGTTGATGTTTGTGTTAATTTTAGATATTCTTGTACGTTTGTGTTATGTGTTATTATGAGTTGTGATAGAGTTTCGTCTGATGCAAAAGTGTTGGTCGGTATAAGTTCTAGTTCATTGGTTTCTTTTAAGAAAGTATCGATAAATGACAGAACCGAAAGTTCCATATCTACTTCGGTCAATAATTTACTATATTCTAAAGAGGCAGTTAATGAATTTTCAGATTGTAAAAGTACGTCTGTTAAATCGTGTTCAACACGAAATATCTCTATTTTTTCTTCTAATATTTTTAATTCTTGATCAAAAATATTTATTCGTTCGGTTAGAAAAGATTCTAATTTTGATGTATTTTGTAATTTTTGCTCAAAACAAAATTGTTGATATAATTCGATTAAGGTATTTACTATGATTTCATTTTTTTGAATATTACCTCCTATTATTTCAATATTGATTGCATTTGCTTTTTTGTTTGATAGAGATATTGATATTTTTGAGTTATATTGTTGGACACTTGAACTTTGTGGGTATATTGTATAGTCTAATTCATAATTTGAAAACTTAGGATCTATAAATTTGTTTTGTTCGGTGAAATAAAATTCGCCCCATTGTGTTTTAACGGGATTATCAAGGTTTGTTAGAGTAGTTTTATGTTTGATTTTTGAGAGTCCGATTTTTTGAGTTATGGTTATATCCCATTCATTTTGTTTTTGTTTTTTTATGTGAATTTTGTATGTGTGAATAATGTTTTTTTTGAAGTTTTCGGGAAGAGTAATTGTGATCGGTTCATTATTATATAATTCTATCTGCTTGCCGAATTTTTTAGTGTATGTACATGTTGTTTGAAGATTTAATATTTCAATGAGGTTTTGGAGAATGTTTTTCGATTTTAAAATAACAATTTCGTCATTGACTTCTTTTTTTGAACTTAATAAATGCGAAGCTAGTGAAAATTGTTTCATAGTTGAAGCTAGGGCATCATCTTGTGTAGGTATGATAATAGATGCCTCTGTCAAGTATTTAGGGGAAGTTGATACGATGTTATATATGGCAAAAGTTAATGCAATTATTCCAACAATTGCAAAAACGTACCATTTTTTTAATATTCTAATAAGTACTTTTTTTAAATCTATTTCTTCTGCTGGTATTTGTTTATTTGGTATCATCTTTTGTTGTGTGATTTTTTATGAATAAATTATTTTTGTTTTTTAGGAAGAATTTTATTGTGAAGAGTTGAGGCTATTATTTTTCGTTTAGTTTTTTTTTGTTGATTTTACGTATAATATATCATTTGGTTGTAAATTAAAGTAGGGGGATGAGATACTCTCTTTTTTTGTTAAATCAATTTTAACGAATTTTAATTTTTCATTTTCTGTGTTACGTATTAACAAAATATTATTGAGTTGACCATGTTTTGTTATATCTTCGGCTAAGCCAATAGCTTCTAAAATGTTTATCCGACCATCTGTTATTGTGTAAGATCCAGGTTTGTTAACTTCGCCGAGGATTGTGATTTTGTAGTTTTGAATTTTTATGGAAACAATAGGATCTTTTATGTATTGTGATAATTGTTCTTTGATTAAGTTGGATAGTTCTGATATTTTTAATCCTTCAACTTTTGTCTCTCCTAGTAATGGCATGATAATGTATCCAAAATCATTTACGTAAGTAGATATAACTTGAGTGTTGGAGTGTGTAGGTGTTTGATTTTGAGAAGAAAAGAGGCAATATTCTTTGTTGTTTGTGTTGAAATTAAGGTTGAATGGAATTGTAGCAAGTGGGTCTTTTGAAGAAATTACAATGTTTAACAAACTATTTTTATATACCGATAGTTCTTGTTGACTCGATATGGATATAGTATCTTGATTTTTTATGTCATTAAAAAATGAAGTGTTTGTTGTTGATATACAAGAATTTAAATATATCATTAGGGTTAGTAGTAAACAATAATTTGGTTTCATGTTTTGTTGTTTTTTTTGATAATAATAATTTATTTGTTGTGTGCAATTATTTTACAAAGTTACGTTATTTTATTTAATTTGCAAAATCTTTTTATTGAAAGTTTATTTATTGACTCTATTTAGATAGTTATGTTGTTGATAATTAGTGGTAAAGTGTTTTGTTGTTGTTTTTTTGTAAATATTTTGTTAAAATAACTTGCTCAGGTGCAAAATATTAGTTATCTTTGCGCAAATTATGTCTATGTTACATTTTTTATAATTAATTAATATTTACTAACCTTAAAAACTTTAAATTCTATGACTTGGTTATCAAGTTCTTCTATCGGAAGAAAAGTTGTAATGAGCGTTACAGGTGCAGCCTTAGTGTTGTTCCTTTTGTTTCACGCAACAATGAACATTTTCTCTATTACAGACGCAATGTTCGGCGTAGAGTATTACAACGCTATTTGTAAATTCTTGGGTGCAAACTGGTATGCTCTTATTGCTACAGTAGGTTTGGCATTCCTTGTAGTTGTACACATTGTGTATGCTTTCATTATCACATTGCAAAACTATCGTGCTCGTGGTACTGAACGTTACGCTGTGACAGAACGTCAAAAAGACGTTGAGTGGGCTTCTAAAAACATGCTTGCTCTTGGTATCGTTGTTGTTCTCGGTATCGGTCTTCACCTTTGCAACTTCTGGGCTAAAATGCAATTAATTGAATTGCAACACATGCTCGGTGCTGATGTGTGCCACAATGCTCTTGAGAATGCAACTAATGGTGTACTTATTATTAAAAATACATTTGCTAATCCTATCTATGTAGTTCTTTACATCGTATGGTTGGCTGCTCTTTGGTTCCACTTGACTCACGGTGTTTGGTCGGCTCTTCACACAATGGGTTGGAACAACAACATTTGGATGCCACGGGTAAAATGCATTTCTAACATCGTAGCTACTCTCGTAGTTCTTATGTTTGCTGCAGTAGTAGTATTCTATTTTGCTGCAAGTTTTTGCTGCTCTGCTGAATGTTGCGCAGCTCACGCTCATACATGTGTTGAAACAGTAGCTCCTGCAGTTGCTGATACAGTACAAGCAGTGATTGATACAGTTGCAGTAGTTGCAGAATAATATTGCAATCTTTTTTTGAGAAAATAATAAAATAATAATAAAATATGAGTTGAAATGTGAAATGTGAAATTTGAAATTTACCTTGAGTATTAACTTTCAACTTTCAATTTTCAACTTTCAAATTTAACTTAATTATGGCTAAAATCGAAGAATTGCTTAAAGGTGATATCATCACTGCTAAGATTCCAGAAGGTCCATTGGCTGAAAAATGGACTAACTATAAAGCTCACCAAAAATTGGTGAACCCAGCCAACAAACGTCGTCTTGATGTTATCGTAGTTGGTACTGGTCTTGCTGGTGCTTCTGCTGCAGCTTCTCTTGGCGAAATGGGATTCAACGTTCTCAACTTCTGTATCCAAGACTCTCCACGTCGTGCTCACTCTATTGCTGCGCAAGGTGGTATCAATGCTGCTAAAAACTATCAAAATGATGGTGACTCTGTTTATCGTCTTTTCTATGATACAATCAAAGGTGGTGACTACCGTGCACGTGAGGCTAACGTTTATCGTCTTGCTGAAGTGTCAAATGCTATCATCGACCAATGT
>JAZOMI010000034.1:0-5162 GCA_045653825.1 Candidatus Aphodosoma sp.
CTGAACCTTGGAGGAGTTTACGTACACGTTCTGGTTCTTTTACACCTGGAAGTTCAACGAGGATACGGCCTTCAACGTCAAGACGTTGGATGTTTGGTTGTACAACGCCGAAACGGTCGATACGTGAACGGAGTACGTTGAATGAGTTGTCGATAGCGCTATTAACTTCTTCTTGAAGAACTTTTACAACTTCGTCGTTAGTGGCTGAACTTGAGATACGGTCTTTGAGGTCGTATGTGCTGAAAATACCCGCAAGACGAGCATTTGGATCAAGTTTTTCGAATTCTTCTTGGAAGATTTTCAAGAAATTTTCGCCTGATTTTGCTTGGCGTTGGCGGCTGAGTTGAAGCGCTTGGTTGAAGTTTTCGTTTGTGTTGTAGTCTGCAAGAGCGCGAAGTACGTCAGCAACAGAAACTTCGAGTTGAACGTTCATACCACCTTTAAGGTCAAGGCCGAGACCGATTTCTTTTTCGCGACATTCGCGCAAAGTATAGCCCAACCATACTTTTTCACCACCTACAGAGTCCATGAAGTTGTAGTACTCTTGGTCATCTCCGTTGGCATAAGCCTTCGCTTTTTTGTCGTAATTGTTAGTTACAACAGAAAAAGAGAGATAAAAGAGACAGATCAACATCAATGCTACTGCAAGTAATCTTACAAATCCTTTGTTTTGCATAATGTTTTTTAATTAGTTTATGTATTATTAATTTATTGTTTTTCAATGCTATAAACACCAAAAACAGCGCACTAATGGCGTAAAGCCACTAATGCACACTAATTTGGGGTGCAAAATTACGAAAAAAAAATAGATTGTGCAAGAGAAATAATCAATTATCGTTGTTTTTGAGCCATTTTTTGAATTCAGCCGCACGTCCTTTGCTAATTGTGATATGTTGTGGAACATCGATATTTAGGGTTACGAGTACTTTGTATCCTAGCCATGTAGATATCTCTTTTATTGCGGAACGATTGATGATTTGTTGGCGATTGGCACGATAGAATTGTTGTGGATCTAATTGGCGATAGATATCTTCAAGTGTATCATTGATGAAATAGATTCTACCTTCAGAGGTGATTAGTTTTATCACTTGTGTGTCTATGTAAATAAAAACAATTTGGTTGACATCAATGATTGTTTGTTTGGAGTCAAATTGTACAATGAGATTCTTTTTGTAATTTTTTTTAGAATTAATTGTTTCGAGTAATTTTTCTAATTGAAGATTGTTTATGTCGTTGTGTAATATGTTTTGGAATTTGTCTAATGCACGATGTAGGTGATTGGGATTTATGGGTTTGAGTAGATAATCAATGCTATTCACTTCGAATGCTTTGAGAGCATATTGATCGTATGCAGTTGTGAATATGATAGGACAAGATATATCAACCGACTTGAATATACTGAAAGCGTTTCCATCAGCAAGGTGTATGTCCATAAATATTAAATTTGGCATAGGGTTGCTTTCGAAATATTCGATCGCTTCGTCGATAGATTGAATTTGAGGTTCGATATCGGCATTTGGCATGAGTTGAACTAGTTGTTCTTTGAGTGAGTTGAATGCTGTAGTTTCGTCTTCGATTATCAAAAGTTTCATGAGCAAGGAGAATTGAGTTTGGTGGGTCGAGAATTATATTATAGGTATTTTTACTTCGAAATATTCGTCGGTGTTAGATATTTCTATTTCTTGTTGAAATTGATTTAGGTAGCGATCGTTAAGATTTTTTAATCCTAATCCGCATGTTGTTTCTACATCTTTTTTGGGCGACTTATTGTTGCGTACTATGATGTGTGAAATGTTGTCGCTATAAATTTCGATAGTTAAGGGTTTGCGTGTTGTTATAATGTTGTGCTTGATTGCATTTTCTATAAGTGTTTGTATACTAAAAGGTAATATTTGATGGCTATAGTATTTTGGGTCGATATTGTATTTGATGGTTAGATTGTTTTCGTAGCGTATTAGCATCATTTCGCTATAAGATTGGCAGAAATCTAGTTCTTTTTCGAGGGTTATAATATCATCGTGGTTGATTGTGAAGCGGAATATCTCGGAGAGTTGTTGGGTGTACTCTTGGGCTTTGTTGGGATTTGATGATATAAGTCCCTTTAGTGTATTGAGTGAATTGAAAAGGAAATGAGGGTCGAGCTGTGATGCAAGGGCGTTGTATTGTGAACGTAGATTTTCGGACTTGAGGGCTTCGAATTGTAACTCTGCTTCTTGTTGACGTTTCCCAAGGAACATAAGTGTAGATACGAAATTGGCTATGACACCAATAATAAAATCGCGGGTATAGGTTGTTCGTATAAATTCTGTTGTGTTGTATCGAATATATTTCGTTTGGTATATATATGTGTCTACTCGTATTGATATGATACAAAAAATAGTGGTAATTATAAAGGTTAAAAGCATTGATTTTAATATGCGATTGCGATCTGATTTTTTGCTATTCACAAAGGTGTAGAAATTGACATAGAAAAGAATAAATGCTAGTAAGAAGTTTGTAAGGATTTGTCTTATAGTAAATGGAGTGTGAGGAATAGAATTTTCGGCCGAAATGGTATTTACGTTGTTGGTGTAACTGGCGTCTTGTGGTTGAGGGAAATGATTTTCAAGTAGTGGGACATCAATTATAAGTTTGCTATAATCAAAAAAGAACGATAGTGATATATAGTTAAATAGAGCGATGATTGTTGCTAGTATAACAGCAAGTATGATTGGATGTTTTTGATAGTCAAGTAAATTCATTTTATTTGTGTTTTAGTGTGTTATTTTTTATAATGGCAAATTTAATAAAAAATTTTGGACTCGCAAAGTGTTTTTAGAGGTGTTTGTTTTTTTTGATACAAAGTTAGTTAAAAAAATTATTTTGAGTGATATTTTTTTACGAATAGTTCTAAAATAAAAAAATATTATTTGATTTGCTGAAGAAAGGGAAAAACAGGTTGTGTATGTATTATTTTTTTTGTAACTTTGTCGCTTAAAGATAAAAAAAATATTGTGTATGAATAAAATTAAATTTTGGATTGATAATGCGCGTTCTATCGCGCTTCCTCAAAGTATTTTGCCATCTTTATTGGCAATTAGTGTTAGTGCTTTACATGCTGATTTTAGTTGGTGGATGGCTATTGTAGCTCTCTTTGGTGTTATTTGTGCCCATTTGGGTGTGAATCTAGCGGATGACTATTTCGACTATAAAGTGGGCTCGGCTGATAAGCGCGAGGCATTAAATGGTGAAGGTTTTCGTGCTCGTATGCATAAATATCCTTATCTTACATCGGGTCAAGCTACTATTGGCGAGTTGCGCAATGCTGTTATTGTATTTTTTGCAATTGCTATTGTTTGTGGTTTGGTGATTCTTTATTTTCGTGGTTGGCCTATTGCGTTGATTATGGCTATAGGTGGCATACTTGGTATTTCATATTCGGGTGGTCCGCTCAAACTTGGATATCATGGTTATGGTGAGTTGGTTGTTGGAGTGATGTTTGGCTTTTTGTTGATGATAGGTATGCAATATGCTGTATGTGGCGTGTTCGACCCAAGTATTGTGGTTTTGGGTCTTGCAGTTGGCATGTTGGTTACAAATATTGTTTATACACACTCGGTTATTGATATTGTGGCTGATGAAAAGGCTGATAAAATGACCTTTGCGCGTGTGCTTGGTACTCCAAAACGTCAGTTGGCAGCATCAGCATTGTTCTGTTTATTGCCATTTTTGTGTATATTTATTGGTGTAGCAGTTGGTGTTTTTCATTGGGCATATCTTATGGTAGCTTTACTTTTGCCTATGGCTGTTTTCTTGTGGAGATCAGTTAAAAAATTTGTTTATAACGAACCAGAAGATATGACAATCAAATTCTGGATGGGTCCTATGGGCAATTGGGAAGGTTACAAAAAAGCAGGTATCGATTGGTTCTTGTTCCGTTGGTTGATGGCTCGTAATCTTGTTACTTTCTTCTGCTTATTCCTTGTGATTGTAAATATTGTATTGTCAATTTTTTAATTTAGTAGTCGGACTACTCGGACCAATAGAACTGGTCGGACAAAATATATAGATGAAAATGAAAAAATTATTTTATTTAGCATGGTGGTTTTTTGGCGCAAGAGTGCTTGGTCGCAAACGCCCATTGCAAACAGTGTTGTTTATTGGTGATAAATGTAATTTGAAGTGTCGTCACTGTGCAGTGTATGCACGTGAGAATCCAAATATAATGACCTACGAGCAAGTGCGTGAGCAGTTGCGTTATGCTCACTCTCTTGGTTCACGTTTTGTTGATTTTGAGGGTGGAGAAGTGATGCTTTGGCGTGATGGTGATTATCGTATCAACGACCTTATTGATTTAGCAAAAGAGGAAGGTTTCTTCTCTGCCACTATCACGACTAATGCTCAATTACCTTTCAAAGGTAGCAAAGCCGATAGTATTTGGGTGAGTCTCGATGGTATTGGCGATTATCACGAGTATATTCGTGGCAAGGGTACATTCAAACGCCTCGAAGAGAATATTGCTTCATGTGGTCATAAACACCTTAGTGTCAATATGGTGGTTAGCACATATAATTACGAAGCAGTAGTACCTACAATCGAATATGCCAAAAATAACCCTGCAATCGAACAAATATCTATCAATTTCTATACTCCATTCCCAGGCTCAGAAGTATCTATGGTACTTGACAAGCAAAAGCGTATCGAAGTTATCGATAAAGTGATAGAAATGAAGAAGAAAGGCTATCCTATTATGAACTCGGTTTCGGGTCTTAAACTTATGAAACACAACAACTTCAAACGTCGTTGCTGGGTTACAAACTTTATTTATGCCGATGGTACTCGTTCGGGTTGTGCTGGCGAAGGTTTGAATATCTGTGATGAATGTGGTCTTTGCATGGCTGGCGAGATGAATTCTGTTTTCAATTTCAAATTAGATACTATCTTTGCTGGCTTAAAATTGAGATTGTGATTTTTAGTAAAAAGACAAAATAACATAATAACAAAAAAATTATGTCTTTTTGTTCTTCTGTCTTTTTCTTAAAAATGAAAAAAATAAGTTTTATATTATTGTTTTTGTCCTCTATCTTGTTGCTTTCAGCGCAGAATTATAAGCAACAAGTAGAGGACACTTTGCTTCATTTTGCACGTAATTCACGTGTATGGGGCAATTTCAAGGTTGATAG
>JAZOMI010000035.1:0-3461 GCA_045653825.1 Candidatus Aphodosoma sp.
AGTTGCAGCAAGTATCACTTTCTGAACGATAGTTTTCGCTTCTGTTGGGTGCTCTTCAAGATAGTTGCTAAGTGCTTCACCTACAGCTTGGTCAACCATACCCATCACTTCACTATTACCAAGTTTTGTTTTAGTTTGACCTTCAAATTGTGGCTCAGCTACTTTTACTGAAATTACAGCAGTAAGACCTTCGCGGAAGTCGTCGCCCGAAATCTCAACTTTCACTTTATCAAGCAATTTGCTATCTTCAGCATATTTTTTTAGCGTACGAGTCAATGCGCGACGGAAACCTGATACATGAGTACCACCCTCTATTGTGTTGATATTATTTACGTACGAGTGAAGATTTTCCGAATACGAAGTGTTATACACCATTGCAATCTCTACAGGCGTACCGTATTTCTCTGTGTTAATGTGAATTACGTGTGGAATCAATGCTTCGCGGCTTGAGTCGATATATTGAACAAACTCACGAAGGCCCTCTTCCGAGTGGAAGTGTTCTGATTTAGGCTCACCTCCCTCATTCTCTACGCGATAGTCTGTGATAGTCAAGTGAATACCTGCATTCAAGAATGCCAATTCACGAAGGCGAGCTGCCAAAATATGATATTGATATACGGTTTCTGAGAATATTTCAGGGTCTGGATGGAACGTAACAGTTGTACCCGTAGTAGTAGCCTCACCTGCCTCTTTCACGCTATATTGAGGCACCCCACGTTTATAATCTTGCACATACAATTTACCACCACGGCGTACCTCAACGTGAAGGTCTGTCGAAAGCGCATTCACGCAACTCACACCCACACCGTGAAGACCACCTGACACTTTATATGAGCCTTTATCAAATTTACCACCAGCGTGCAATACGGTCATAACGACCTCAAGAGCCGAACGTCCCTCTTTTTCGTGCATATCAACAGGAATACCACGACCATTATCGGCTACTGTTATCGAGTTATCTTCGTTTATACTAACTTGTATGTCAGTACAATAGCCTGCAAGGGCTTCGTCAATAGAGTTATCAACTACCTCATAAACCAAATGGTGCAAACCTTTGGAACTAGTGTCGCCAATATACATTGATGGGCGTTTGCGTACAGCTTCAAGACCCTCAAGCACTTGAATACTACTTGCGCCGTACTCTTTTGCGGCACTATTTTTAGCTTCTTCTGTCATATAATTTATTGAATTTTAGTATTTTATCTATAAAATAAATAGAGTAGCTTTTTAACTTACAAATGTAGTAATTTTTTCTGAAATGAGCAAATATTTTTCCTGAAAAATAAAGGGTTTTATTTATTGCAGATATTAAAAACTTTTCGTATTTTTGCATGGTTTTTATATTGGGATTGTTATGCTTTGGCAACTCTTCACTTCGTTTATGAAAATCGGAGCTTTCACCATTGGTGGAGGTTATGCCATGTTGCCTATAATCGAGGCTGAAGTTGTAACAAAACGCAATTGGGTGTCTGCCGAGGATTTTCTTGATATGGTTGTGCTTGCACAAACGGCACCTGGCATTTTGGCTATGAATATTTCGATTCTCATAGGCGAAAAGGTGGCTGGTAAGCGTGGCGCGGTTGTTAGTGCTTTAGGGGCAGGGTTGCCTTCGTTTTTGGCGATACTCTTATTTGCTATGTTTCTTAACCAATTTCAAGACAATGAATATGTGAGTAAGGCATTCCGTGCAATCCGTCCTGCTGTCATTGCTCTCATCGCAGTGCCTGTATTCAAACTTGCTAAAACTGCAAAAATTACGATAAAAACTGTTTGGATTCCAATTGTTTCTGCTCTATTAATTTGGCTTTTAGGCGTATCTCCAATTTGGATTATCCTCGCTGCAATAGTTTTCGGATTAGCGGTTAAAATAAGGAACAAGGAGTAGGGACGCAGCACGCTGCGTCCAATCAGCCGTAGGCTGAAAAATTTTCAACTTTCAACTTTCAACTCGAATGATTTATTTAGAATTATTCATAACATTCTTCAAGATAGGTTTGTTCGGCTTTGGTGGCGGAGCGGCTATGTTGTCGTTGATACAGTTCGAGGTTGTTGAGCATTATGGATGGATTACGGTGTCGGAATTCACCAATATGGTGGCGGTTAGTCAAATAACTCCTGGCCCAATTGGCATAAATTGTGCTACATATGCAGGCTATCTTGCTACAGGTAATGCCTTTGGTTCTGCTATTGCTACATTTGCTCTCGTTTTGCCATCGTTCATCATTATGATGCTTTTGATTATTTTTATGGCAAAAATGAAGAACAATAAGCGCATCGAAAGTGTTATGGCTCTCTTGCGTCCTGCCGTAATTGGACTTATTGCCGCTGCTGCTTTGTTGCTTATTACTGAGGAGTCTTTTGGCGAAGGTTATCGTGATTGGACTGCATGGCTTATTCTTATTGTGGCATTCATCGCCACCAAGTGGCTCAAAATCAGTCCTATTGTTATGATACTTTGTGCCGCTATGCTTGGGCTCATAATTTATTAAAGTGTAACAATAATTATGAATTGTGAATTATGAATTATGAATTGTGGAAAGAACGCTCAATACTTATGTTTGGCGAGGAGGCGATCAATAAGCTTTCTCAAGCCAATGTATTGGTTGTTGGCGTAGGAGGTGTAGGGGCGTATGCCGCAGAGATGCTTGTACGTGCTGGTGTGGGTAGGCTTACTTTGGTCGATGGTGATGTTGTCAATGACACTAACCGCAATCGTCAACTTATAGCTCTTCAATCTACCGTTGGTCGTCCTAAAGTGGAGGTGCTTGCCGAGCGTCTTTTAGATATAAATTCTGATGTAAAACTTCGATTAATTCGGGAATATTTGCGCGATGAGCGTACTATCGAAGTTCTCGAAAGTGAGCCGTACGATTATGTGATAGATGCTATCGACACGCTTGCTCCAAAGGTTTATTTATTGCATCAAGCTGTTGAACGCAATATCCCGATTGCGAGCAGTATGGGCTCTGGTGGCAAACTCGACCCTATGCAAGTCAAGATTGATGATATTTCTAAATCTGATTATTGCAAGTTGGCTCGTATGGTGCGTAAACGCTTACACAAATTAGGTGTGCGTAAAGGAATTACCGTAGTGTATTCTGCTGAAGTAGTTGCACGTGAGCGTGTCGAAATCACCGAAGGTGAACAAAACAAAAAATCCAACGTAGGCACCGTGAGTTATATGCCAGCCGTTTTCGGTTGTTGCCTTGCCTCACACGTCATCCGCCAACTAATCAAGTAGGGATATGGTGCGCCGTGTCTTGTCGACTTAAGGTTGATTTGGTATCCGAATGGTATCTGTGCCTTGTCTTAGAACGCAGAGAAAAAGGATAATAATAAATCCGTTAAGCTGCGGTTTTTGGCGAGGTTACACAGGTCAATAACGAAGTATAAGGCTTACGGGCAAAAATCAAAATTTTATAGAGCAGAAAAGACCGCCCGAGTTTAAAGCGCAGTAGGAT
>JAZOMI010000036.1:0-9592 GCA_045653825.1 Candidatus Aphodosoma sp.
GCAGCTATCGATCTTAACTTCGAACGCGCTCTTTATTGGGTAATGTGCGGTGCTCAACCAACTGACACAGTTCGCAACATCCTTTCAGGCGAAGGTGTGCTTTTGAAAAAACACCTCCTCGGTGGTGTACAAAAAGGCGCATTCAACGAAGCTGAAGCAGAAAAACGTTTCGAAGCTTGGAAAGCTAACAAAACTAAAGCTGTTGAAGCTATCGTAAAAAAAGAAGCTGACGCTAAAGCTGCTACAATGAAAGCTCGCCTCGAAGCTGAAAAAGCATCTAACAAAGCTAAAGCTGAAGAAATCGCTAAGAAAAAAGCTGAAGCACTCGCTGCTCAAGAAGCTGAAGCTAAAGCTGCTGCTGAAGCTGCTGCCGCAGAAGCTACTGAAGCACCTGCTGCTGAATAATTATCTACCGATAATCATTTTAAGCGATAGAATACAAAGCACTGCTAACAAATCATTAGCAGTGCTTTTTTAATTCATTTTTTTTTACTACCTTTGCATACAATAAATAAACTACCCCCAATGAACTATTTCTCAACTATCATACTTGTAGCCTTAATGTTTGCCATAATAGAAATACTATTTGATAGGCATCCAAAAGCACAAAACCAGTTGTTTACAATAGCATTCATTTCTATCAGTTTTCTCGTTTGTATCAAATACTATTTTGGACCAGACATACCTCAATACGTAGAACATTACGAAACTATTGCCCCCCTAAGTAAAATTATAGATGGATCATACGAAAATAATCGAAATTTCGAATTCGGATTCAATCTATTTTGTTCTATTACAAATTATTTAAATATATCTTTTTGGGGTATGACATGTATAATATCAATTCTATACCTTATACCAATATATATACTTTTTAAATCTTTAGAACATCACAAATGCCTAGCTCTTTTAGCCTTAGTTCTCTTTGATTACAACCTATTATTATGTGAATTACGCCAATGCCTAGCAACTTCCATTTTTTTATTTGCCATTATTGCTTTCCAAAAAAGATATACAAACATCAGCATTTTATTATTTATAATATCAATATTTTTTCATAAATCAACGCTTTTTGCAATAATCATATTAGGCATAATAACATCACTCTCCCACATAAAAATCGATACCCGCGCGTACATACTATTGATAGTAGCATTCTTATTTTTTATTATACTCCCTTTAAACAATATAATCATTCCATTATTAGAAAATCTAACTTTTATACCTGAACATATATTACACTCCATAAAACATCACTTTTCTAAACGTGAACTACTACAAGCTATAACGCCTATTTATTTATGCACCATATTTATAATTGCCTATTATTCTGATTTCGATAACAAAACTTCTAAATGGCATTGGACTATTTGGGTATGTATAGCTATAATAGTAGCCCTTTTTCAATACTACTTCCTACTTAACCGACTCAGATCCTTCTTTATTCCTTTTGTAATAATATATACAATCACTATTTGCTATAAATCGAACATAAAAGACAAAATACCTAAACAATTATTTGCATTACTCTTCATTGCCTTCTCAGTGTTTCATGCCAATAGCATTCAAATACAGACTAATTCGATGAAAAGCAAAGTCAATTATCCTTCAACTGTATTTGACACACTCCACTCTGACCCCAAAACAATTAAACAAAAACAAATAGAAGAAGCCGTTATTTTTTGGAAAAAAGATTACAAAAAGAAGAAAAAAAATGATGACAACAATGATTGATATATTACTATCCACATACAACGGCGAAAAATATATTTCTAAACTATTAGACTCTATTCTAAATCAAACATACACAGAATGGAGATTATTGGTGCGCGATGATGCATCCTCTGACAATACAATATCAATATTGAATAAATACCAACATCAAAATCCTCAAAAAATAATTATTATTTCAAACAATACAAACCAAAACATTGGCGTTATAAAATCGTTTGAAACTTTATTAAAAATTTCAAGCAACAAATACATAATGTTTTGCGATCAAGACGATATTTGGCTCCCAAATAAAATTGAAGAATCGCTAAATGCCATTTTATCATTAGAACAATCAAATCCAAACACTCCAATACTAATCCATTCAGATTTAAGTATAATCGACGAAAACGACACTATAACTCACTCTAGTTTATGGCAATATACTGGAATTAAACCTGACATATTAAACAACAATCCCAAATATATGGCTTTCTGCAATAGCGTAACAGGATGCTCTATCTTAATGAACAATCATTGCAAAGACCTTGTATTGCCATTTCCTACAAACATAATGATGCATGATGCATGGATTGCCATCAAAGTATGTCAATTAGGCATAATACACAACCTCAATAAACCATTAATATTATACCGACAACATAGCAATAACACACTCGGTATCAACAAATATAAATTCAGCATCATCAATAGAATAAAAAACATCAAAGATATATATACAAATACAATAAATGTTTATAAACTCTATCCATTCATTTTTCAAAACAAATTAGACTTTTGGATCCACAAAATAAAATATTTTTTCAAACACAACAATCAATGAATTCTATCTGTATAGCCACATACAACGGAGAAAAATACATAAAAGAGCAACTCACATCTATATTATCTCAAATCAATATAGATGATGAGGTGATTATATCCGATGATGGTTCTATGGATAAAACAATAGAGATAATAAACAACATAAACGATTCAAGAATTAAACTTATCAAAGGTGATTTTCATAATTTTACATTCAATTTCGAAAATGCCATAAAACAAGCCAAGGGTGAATACATATTCCTAGCCGATCAAGATGACGTTTGGCTTCCTAACAAATACACTACAATGCTTAATGCATTAAAAAAATACGACCTCGTTTGCTCTGATGCAATCATTACAGATCAAAATTTAAATCATATACATCCATCTTTTTTCAAATATTACAATTCTGGGGGTGGAAAACTAAAAAACATAATAAAATGTACATATTGTGGTGCTTGTATGGCATTCAACCATAAAATATTGCAAGCCATACAACCCTTTCCAAACACTTCAATCTTCGGTCATGACCTATGGATTGGTTTAGTCGCCGAAAGTATCGGTAACATATGTTTTCTCGAAACACCCCTAATCTTATATCGTCGCCACAACAATTCACTAACAACTATATCCAATAATTTTCTAACTCGTAGTAAACGACCTTTCTATATCAAAATAAAAAGCCGAATATCAATAATATACCATCTAATTAAATTTAATACTAAACACTACTTATGCAAGAATCTTTAGTCTCTATAATTACACCTCTCTACAATGGCGAAGCTTTTGTAGCTCAAACTATAGATAGTGTTCTCGCTCAAACCTATCCCAATTGGGAAATGATTATCATCAACGATGGATCAAAAGATAATAGCGAAAACATAGTTCGTGGCTATTGCGACATTGATCCTCGCATCAAATTGTTTAATCAACCCAATGCAGGTTCGGCTGCGGCTCGTAATAATGGTATTCGTCGCGCAGAAGGTCGTTATATCGCACTACTTGATGCCGACGACCTTTGGAAACCTAATTTTCTTGAATCCCAATTAGCATTAATGAAAGAGCACAATGCTCTATTAGTTTACGGAGCACACAAACGAATTGATGCAAACAACAATGAATGTCTCTCTCCTTTCATTCCGCCTAAACACATAACATACACAGACTTATTAAAAACTTGTTCTATCACTTGTCTTACAGGTCTCTACGACACAAGCAAATATGGTAAAGTCTATCTTCACGAAGAATTCCGTTCTTTACGTGACGACTATATATATTGGCTCGAAATACTTAAACAAACAGGCGAAGCATGGGGCAATCAAAACATAATAGGCTCATACCGAATATTAGGCAACTCTGTTTCTCGAAACAAAAAAAAGGTTATTAAACCTCAATTCCTTGTTTATTACAAAGTGGAAAAACTCGGACTAATCCGTAGTCTATACTATTTGGCTCATTGGGCTATTAACGGATTCCTTAAATATCGCAAATAATGAAAAAAGAATACGACTATCTAATCGTTGGTGCTGGACTTTATGGTGCTGTTTTTGCTTATCAAGCCACACAAAATGGCAAAAAATGTCTTGTCGTTGACCGCCGTCCTCACATCGGTGGTAACCTATATTGCGAAAATATTGCAGGCATAAACGTGCACCAATATGGACCTCACATCTTCCATACATCAGACGAAGAAGTATGGAGTTTTGTTAACTCCATTGTTTCTTTCAACAAATTCATCAACGAACCTCTTGCAAGCTACAAAGGTAAACTCTACAATTTACCTTTCAATATGAACACATTCCGACAACTATGGAATATCACTAATCCCAACGATGCTAAAACCAAAATAGAAGAACAACGCGCCGAATATGCAAAAATACAGCCACGAAATCTCGAAGAACAAGCACTTAAACTCGTAGGACGCGATATTTACGAAGTACTCATCAAAGGATATACCGAAAAACAATGGGGTCGTAAAACTACCGAACTTCCAAGTTTCATCATCAAACGTCTGCCTCTACGATTTACATATAATAACAATTATTTCAACGATCGTTATCAAGGCATACCTCAAGGTGGTTACAACAAACTAATATTCAAACTATTAAAAGACTGCGAAATTCAACTCAACGTTGATTATAATAAACAACGCTCCGAATTAGATGCACTCGCCCAAACGATAGTCTATACTGGTATGCTTGACGAATATTTCGACTATTGTTATGGCGCACTTGAATATCGTAGTCTAAAATTTGAGCATCAACTACTTGACACAGAAAACTATCAAGGTAACGCAGTTGTGAATTACACAGAAAAAGAAGTTCCATTTACACGAATTATAGAACACAAACATTTTGAGTATGGCACTCAGCCACAAACAATAATAACTCGCGAATATCCTATTGCATGGAATCGTAAAGAAGAGGCATACTACCCTATCAACGATACACACAACAATGCCCTATACCTCAAATATCGCGCATTAGCTTCTCAAAAAAACAACTTCATATTTGGGGGCCGCCTCGCTGAATACTCATACTACGACATGGACAAAATCGTCCGCGCTGCCCTTGACAAAGCCAAAGAAGTATTATGATAAACGCTTCAATAGTCTTATATCACACACCCGCACCCGAAGTACAAAAAATAGTTCGGTCACTACGTGCATGCCCCGAAATCAATGAAATTTGGCTCATCGACAATTCTGAAATTATGACTGAAACATTTATGTTTCTCCCTGCCACTTACATATTTAACAACAAAAATATCGGTTACGGTCGTGCCCACAACATCGCACTCGAAAAATCACTTAAAACAAACGCAAAATATCACCTTGTTCTAAATTCCGATATCGAATTCACTCCCGATGTAATAACCAACTTAGCATCCTTCATGGATACCAATCCCGATATCGGACACTCAATGCCCCTCGTGCGCTATCCTAATGGCGATATTCAATATCTTGCAAAACAACTACCCACTCCGTTCGACCTCTTTGCACGTCGTTTTCTCCCAAAATCATGGACTAAAAAACGCACCGCATACTTCGAAAATCACGCATTCTACCAACAACCCGATTATAAATCGCAACTACTCGAAGTCCCTTACCTCTCAGGATGCTTCATGTTTCTACGCTGCGATACATTGCGTAAAGTTGGTCTATTCGACCCTCGCTATTTCATGTATCCCGAAGACATCGACCTCACCCGTCGCATCAATCAACACTATCGCACAGTAATGTATCCCGCCGTCGAAATCATACATAATCACGCTCAAGGTTCATATCACTCACCTCAACTTCTCTGGATTCACATCACTAACATGATTAAATACTTCATCAAATGGAAATTTAATTAATTTATAATCCCCAATGCGTAATTTACAACTACTACATTATGCACTATGAGAATTATAAATTATGAATTATGAATTATGAATTATCTACTTCCTCTCACCTATCTCGGCAACATCCTCTACTATGCCCACCTAATCCAAGGTGGATGCACAATTGACATACATTCCCACTACATAAAACAGACCTATACAAACCGTTGCACAATCCTCTCCACCAACGGACCACAAGACCTAACAATCCCAATCATAAAACCAAAAGACAAAACACCAATCAAAGATATTCGCATCTCATCTCACGACAACTGGCAACAACTACACTGGCGCTCTATCCAATCTGCCTACAATTCTACACCTTTTTTCGAATATTTTTGCGACGACTATACCCCTTTTTATGAGAAAAAATGGGATTTTCTACTCGATTTCAACCTCGAAATCCAACAAAAAACACTCGAATTACTCAATTTTCCAAAAATAGAATTCACTCTATCAGACAGTTACATCGACCCCTCAAATTTTATTGCAAAAGATTTGCGAGAAGTGATAAATCCTAAAAAATTTAATGTAACTTTGTACAATGAATTGAATAATCCGTACTATCAAATTTTCGATTCAAAATTCGGTTTCACACCCAACTTAAGCATCATAGATTTATTGTTTAATATGGGCAACGAATCCCGAATATACCTGAAAGAGTTGAAAGTTGAAAGTTGAGAGTTGAAATTTGAGAATTATATAATTTCTATAGGATTTATAAAATCATAAATAATATAATCAACACTAATAACTAATCATTAAAAACTAAAATCATGGCACAAAACATTGATTGGGGCAGCCTCGGATTTGGCTATGTTCCTACTCCTTACAACGTTCGTTGCACTTACACAAACAAAGCATGGGGCGAACTCCGCGTATGCGACACACCAGAAATCACACTTCACATCTCTTCTGCAGTTCTTCACTATGCACAAGAATGTTTCGAAGGTATGAAAGCTTTCCGTGGTAAAGACGGTAAAGTACGTATCTTCCGTATCGAAGATGGCGGTCGTCGTATGCAAGACTCTTGCCGCGGTATCCAAATGCCAGAGCTCCCACTCGAAAAATTCATCGAAGCTGTTAAAAAAGTAGTTGAACTCAACGCTGACTTCATTCCACCTTACGGAACAGGCGCATCTCTTTACATCCGCCCAGTATTATTCGCTACAACTCCTCTCGTAGGTGTTAAACCAGCTGACGACTACGAATTCGTAGTATTCGTTACTCCAGTAGGTCCTTATTTCAAAGGCGGTTTCAAATCTACTCCATTCATGCTCAGCCGTAAATACGACCGCGCTGCTCCTCTCGGAACAGGTAACATCAAAGTCGGTGGTAACTACGCTGCTTCTATGACTGCTACAGTAGAAAGCCACGACATGGGCTACTCTAACGTATTCTATCTCGACCCTAAAGAAAAACGTTATATCGACGAATGTGGCGCTGCTAACTTCTTCGCAATCAAAGGTAACGCTTACCTTACTCCACGTTCTAACTCAATCCTCCCATCTATCACAAACCGCAGTTTGATCACTCTTGCTGAAGATATGGGCATGCGCATCGAACGCCGTCCTATTTCTGTTGACGAACTTGGTCACTTCGACGAATGTGGTGCTTGCGGTACTGCAGCTGTTATCTCTCCTGTATCTAAAATCGTCGACATCGAAAACGATATTACTTACACATTTGGTGATGGCAACCCAGGTCCTAAATCAACTGAACTCTACAACCGTCTCCGCGCAATCCAACACGGCGAAGCTGAAGATAAATTCGGTTGGTGTACAATCCTTGATATCTAATCCAAATTATATTCAATTACAAAAAAACTTCGTTCTGCACTTTGCAAAACGAAGTTTTTTCTACTTTTGCACCATTTTTGTAATGAAATATTTAATATATAAAATATTTTTTGTAACTTTGCAATCAGTATAGACGCAATATATTGCGTCCGCACTGCCAAAGATAAAAAAATCAAATGCAAAAGACATAGAATTTTTATTAACATTTTAAAAATAAATTATTATGATTAAACTTGGTATTAACGGTTTCGGCCGTATCGGACGTATGGTGTTTCGCGCTGCTATCCAAAACTTTAGCAACGACATTCAAGTAGTAGGTATCAACGACTTGCTTGACCCAGATTATCTCGCTTATATGTTGAGATACGACTCAGTTCACGGTCGTTTCCAAGGCGAAGTTGCAGTAGATGGTAACTGCCTCGTTGTTAATGGTCAACGCATCCGCTTGACAGCAGAAATGGACCCAGCTAACTTGAAATGGGACGAAGTAGGTGCTGACGTTGTTGTTGAATCAACAGGTCTTTTCCTCGAAGACGAAAAAGCACGCAAACACATCACTGCAGGTGCTAAAAAAGTTATCATGTCTGCTCCTTCAAAAGACGCAACTCCTATGTTCGTTTATGGTGTAAACCACACTTCATACGCAGGTCAAGACATCATCTCTAACGCATCATGTACAACTAACTGCTTGGCTCCTATCACTAAAGTATTGAACGATAACTTCGGGGTTGTTAAAGGCCTTATGACAACTGTACACGCTGCAACAGCAACTCAAAAAACAGTTGACGGTCCTTCTAAAAAAGACTGGCGTGGTGGTCGCGGTATCCTCGAAAACATCATTCCTTCTTCAACAGGTGCAGCTAAAGCTGTAGGTAAAGTTCTTCCTGAACTTAACGGCAAATTGACAGGTATGTCATTCCGCGTTCCTACATCTGACGTTTCTGTAGTTGACTTGACTGTTGTTCTCGAAAAACCAGCTACAAAAGAAGAAATCTGCGCTGCTATGAAAGCTGCTTCTGAAGGCGAATTGAAAGGGGTACTTGGTTATACTGAAGATGCTGTTGTTTCAACTGACTTCCGCGGTTGCGCTCTTACATCTATCTTCGATGCTAACGCAGGTATTTCTCTTGACTCTAACTTTGCTAAAGTTGTTTCTTGGTACGACAACGAATGGGGTTACTCAAACAAAGTCCTCGAAATGGCTCGCGTAATAACAAAATAATTTCATTAAAAACAAAAATAAAAAAGTCTTTGGAAAATTTCCAAAGACTTTTTTATTTTAATCACCTATATGCAAATTAAGATGCGCTCGCGATAATTTTTCCTCTGCATATGCTCGTGTAACAACTAACTTTTTGTCGTCAGAAGAAGGTACATCATACATTGCATCCATCATGATTGATTCGGCAATAGAACGTAAACCACGCGCTCCGAGTTTGTATTCAATTGCTTTATCTACAATAAACTCTTTCACATCATCCTCGATTGTGAGTTCTACCCCATCCATTGCAAATAACTTGATATATTGCTTAATTATTGAGTTTTTGGGTTCAACAAGAATACGCAATAGAGCATCCTTATCAAGCGGATTGAGATATGTAAGAATTGGGAGACGACCAATGATTTCAGGGATAAGACCAAATGATTTCAAATCTTGTGGTGCAATATATTGCAATAGATTATCACGGTCAATGATATTTTGTTGGCCTACTGAACCAAAACCTACAACATGGGTATTAAGGCGTTGTGCGATTTTACGCTCGATACCATCAAATGCTCCGCCACATACGAATAAGATGTTTTGGGTATTTACTGGTATCATTTTTTGGTCAGGGTGTTTACGTCCGCCTTGTGGTGGAACATTCACGACCGAA
>JAZOMI010000037.1:0-30843 GCA_045653825.1 Candidatus Aphodosoma sp.
GCTGCTCAAATCGGTTGGTATGGCACTGCCATGCTTTGCTATGTCACTCCGAAAGAGCATCTTGCGTTGCCTAACAAGAATGATGTGCGCGAAGGTGTTGTTGCATTCAAACTTGCCGCTCACGCTGCCGACCTTGCCAAACAACATCCTGGTGCTATCATTCGCGACAATGCTCTCAGCAAAGCTCGCTACGAGTTCCGTTGGAAAGACCAATTCAACCTCAGCCTCGACCCCGAACGTGCGTTAGAATACTACAAATCGTCTAACAACGTAGGCGGTAAATATTGCACTATGTGTGGCCCTAACTTCTGCGCTATGAAAATCAGCCACACTCTCTGCGATGAATAACAACTAAATTAAAGAAATTACATTAGTCCTCGGAGAGGGCAAACTATGCTTAACTGCGGGTGACCGAAGGGAACCTGCAGAACAAACAAATATACTCTTATCCCGTCCTCAACGGGGGTGAACTTATAAGTAAACTCTTCAAATTAAATATTAACTAAATTTAAAAACTTACAACTATGATTGAAAAAAATGTATCTCATGGTATTATCAGTACCTATTTCAGTAAATTAGAAAAGAACTTAGACCTCGACGTTGCTATCGTCGGTGGTGGTCCTTCGGGCATCGTTGCAGCCTATTATCTCGCTAAAGCAGGTCTAAAAGTTGCTCAATTCGACCGCAAACTCTCTCCTGGCGGTGGTATGTGGGGCGGCGCTATGATGTTCAACCAAATCGTTGTGCAAGAAGAAGCTCTCCACATCATTAAGGACTTCGAAATCAACTACGAGCAATACAACGACCACCTCTACGTGATGGACTCTGTCGAAAGCACATCTGCCCTTCTATACAAAGCCGTACACGCTGGAGCTACTATTTTCAACTGCTATTCTGTTGAAGATGTTATCTTTAAGGACAATGTAGTTAGTGGTGTCGTAGTCAATTGGACTCCTGTATTACGCGAAGGCATGCACGTCGACCCTCTCAATATCATGGCTAAATGTGTCATTGATGGCACTGGCCACGACAGTGAAATGTGTCGTACCGTAGCCCGCAAAAATGGCATCCGCCTTGCCACCGACACAGGTGATGTCATAGGCGAACGCTCTCTCGATGTTGTCGCTGGCGAAGAGGAAGTTGTCAACGGTACTAAAGAAATCTATCCCGGACTTTATGTCTGCGGTATGGCTGCCTCTGCCGTAAGTGGCACTCCTCGCATGGGTCCTATCTTTGGCGGTATGCTTCTCTCGGGCAAAAAAGTTGCTGATCTCATAATAGATGCTCTAAAGAAATGAAAATCATTGCAATAACATCGCCAAAAATAACCGACGCAGATGTCTATTTAATAAAAACTCTCATCGCAAAAGGCATCGACACAGTCCACCTCCGCAAACCCGAAGCTAACATCGACAAATGTCGAAAATTATTAGCCAAACTAACCAAAGATGAAAGGGCAAACATCATAATTCACGATTACCCTGAATTATACGATGAATTTTCTCTAAAAGGCATTCATATAAACAAAAACATAACACATCTGCCCGATGGCTACAACGGATTCAAAACTCGCTCATGCCACTCATTCGAGGAAATCGAAAGGTACAAAAACTCATACGACTACCTATTCCTTAGTCCCATCTTCGATAGCATATCTAAAACAGGATATAAATCAGGATTTAGTAAAGAGGAACTGCTAAAAGCCTCTGCAGATGGCACAATCGACCACAAAGTCATTGCATTAGGCGGCGTAACCCTCGACCTAATACCCTACCTAAAGCAACTAAACTTTGGAGGTATCGCAATGATTGGTGGCATCTACAACATCAAGATGGTTGACAATTTAACCAATCTTAATTCTTACAAATAAACCCTCTATGGCTATGTCAAAATAATAATTTTGGCATAGCCTTTTCT
The DNA here is from genome assembly GCA_045653825.1 of Candidatus Aphodosoma sp. Classification (GTDB taxonomy): domain Bacteria; phylum Bacteroidota; class Bacteroidia; order Bacteroidales; family Paludibacteraceae; genus Aphodosoma. The sequence continues at coordinate 1,918 of JAZOMI010000037.1, forward strand.
GATATAAAAACTTAAATTCACAACTAAAACCGATAAATTTACGAATTTACAGAGATAAAAAGATAAAGAATTCAGGGAAAATAAGTATATTTTCAATACTTCAAACTAATATTTAGAATATTCACAAAAAAAGAACACGTTGATAATCAATACAATTACCATACAAACAAAAATATTTACAAAAATATTTGGTCATATCAAAAAAAAGTAGTAACTTTGCATCCGCAAATGAGAGGTTAACCCTCTGCGGAATTTTTGCGATAAGCGAGAGTAGAAAAATTTTCAAGGTTTTTAATTAAAGTACCAAAATGAAGTTTACTTTAATTTTGGGATTTGATGAAAAAACTAAAAAAAACAAATGAAATTTGTTTTTAGAAGAGAAAGTTTTTATGCCGTGCGAAGCAAAAATCTCGCAAAGTTTGCAAAACTTTGCGGAAATAGCTCAGTTGGTAGAGCCCAACCTTGCCAAGGTTGGGGTCGCGGGTTCGAGACCCGTTTTCCGCCCAACTCTTTTAATATTCCCTGCGCAGGTGGTGAAATTGGTATACACGCTTCTTTGAGGGGGTAGTGGTCGCAAGGCCTAGTGAGTTCGAGTCTCATCCTGCGCACAAGAAGATGCAATCTACTTAGAGGTTGCATCTTTTTTTATTTATCTCCTTTTTTTATATATTTTGCAAAAAAATATTAAAAATTATTTGGTACATATATATTTTTTTTATAAATTTGCGCAAAATATTAAGAATACACACAAAATCTTCCTTAAAAATTTAAACACTCCAAAATTTATCAACAATAAAATAATAAAACTATGAAAGCAAAATTATTAATTATGATGGTTGCCATAGCTCTACTAATTATGCCATCATGCAAAAAACAACATGGTCAATGGACAAAACGCGTAATAACAGAAGAATACGAATACGCTGACGGTCAAAATGCTATTAGCCAAGAAAATGCACCAAAATTATGGAGGTGGTCTGCAAAAAAAATGGCAAAAGAGGCATTAAAAGAGGAAAAAATTATTAATAATCCAGTTGTTGTACCTTTCCCTATGGGATACTATCAATGTAACGACGAAGAAGATAGAGCGAGTATTTATGCTACACAAGTAAATGGATTAATAAATGCGTCATTCTCAGAAATCATAAACCAATACAATAGGTCAACATATTGGGTGGAAGTATCGCTTACTCCTGCTGGCGAATTATTAATTGTTGAAGAAAATAAAGGTGAATTATATCCTGAAGATACTATCACTTATGAGCACATGATTTCAATCATAAGTCCTAAAACAGGAAAAAATCAATATGGAGAATATACATTTGACCCAAATGTCGATTCAACTATTGTTTCCCTTTTAAATAATTTCTACAAGCAATACATAACAAATAAAGAAACTGCTATTAACCTTTATGGAACACAAGACCTTATTCAAGCTCAAGCTCGTATTGACCTTGCTAAAGATCTTGGATTAAATCGTTTATCTAAAGACCCATTCTTGCGCAAAGCTACAACAGAATTAGACGATAATACTATTTCTGTTGTAAAATGGACTGACTACATCGATTTATACATTGCCACTCTCAATAACCAAGAATATTGTATTGTTATTAAAGACGAAAATGGAATTAAGAAAATTGATGATATAGCTTTACACACTCCTGACTATATAAAAGAAAAACAAACATTACGTTGTATCGCTCTCAATATTTCAGCAAAAGAATTACACTATGCACAAATAAGAAAGGATAAAGTTAATGCTGCAAATGCAAAATATTCAAAAACAAAAAAAACATACAAAAAAACTACTATAAAGCATAATGATGACGAAGAAGTGGAAGAAGAAGAATATGTAGAAGAGGAAGTATTGGATTTCGACGAATATACTCCACTACTACAACCTGGCATTGTCGAAGTAGAACGCACAGAGCCAACACTTTTCGAAATAGCAGAAGGAAACGAATACGAAAATGTTGTCAACCTACTTGCTGGAGACTTCAAATTTGCTAAACTCGGTAATATTCGCGACATAGAACCAACTCGAGACGGCAAGTTCAGAAAAGCAGCAATCGTAGTTATTGAAAGAACAAATGTATCTCCACTTGGTCGTATTTTCTTTGATATGAAAGAAGGAGAAAAAGAATCGTACGATCTTATCTTCACTTACGAAAATGAAGAATGGATATGTACAGTCGATGGTAGACACTAATTAAGTACTTATTAATAAAGAAGGCTGAGTCAATAAATTTGACTCAGCCTTCTTCATTATAAATTCATATATTTAAGCACTTTAACTATTCAACAATCTTCTTAAACAAGTTCTTCATATTCACCTCAGCGCCAATAATATTGTGCAACTCACTGATTGCCACACGTTGTTGTTCCATTGTATCACGGTGACGAATTGTCACACAATTATCTTCCAAAGTTTGGTGGTCAACAGTTACACAGAACGGTGTACCCACAGCATCCTGACGACGATAGCGTTTACCGATTGAGTCTTTTTCGTCGTAAGCACATTTATAGTCGAACTTCAAGTCGTTCATTATCTCGCGTGCTTTTTCAGGAAGACCATCTTTCTTCACCAATGGCATCACGCACACTTTCACCGGTGCCAACACTGCTGGCAATTTCAACACTACACGACTATCACCACCTTCGAGTTGTTCTTCTGTATAAGCCGACGACATAATTGACAAGAACATACGGTCAACACCGATAGATGTTTCGATAACGTATGGAGTATAGCTTTCGTTAATTTCTGGGTCGAAATATTTGATATTTTTTCCTGAATATTTCTCGTGGCTCGACAAGTCGAAGTCTGTACGCGAATGAATACCCTCTACTTCTTTAAAGCCAAAAGGCATTTGGAATTCGATGTCGGTCGCAGCATTAGCATAGTGAGCCAATTTGTCGTGGTCATGGAAACGATATTTCTCATCTCCCAAACCAAGAGCCTTATGCCAACGGAGGCGGAATTGTTTCCAATGTTCAAACCATTTCAACTCCTCGCCTGGACGAACAAAGAATTGCATCTCCATTTGTTCGAACTCACGCATACGGAAAATAAACTGACGGGCAACAATTTCGTTACGGAATGCCTTACCGATTTGGCAAATACCAAAAGGCACCTTCATACGACCAGTCTTTTGCACATTAAGGTAGTTTACAAAAATACCCTGTGCAGTCTCAGGACGAAGATAAATCTTCATTGCACCATCGGCAGTCGAACCCATCTCAGTCGAGAACATGAGGTTGAATTGACGCACATCTGTCCAATTCTTAGTACCTGAAATAGGGCAAACTATCTCACAATCAACAATGATTTGTTTCAACTCTGCCAAGTCATTAGCCTCCAAAGCCGCCACAAAACGATTATGAATAGCATCACGTTTAGCCACATTCTCCAACACACGTGGATTAGTTTGACAGAACATCTCACGATCGAACGACTCACCAAAACGTTTAGCCGCTTTCTCGCACTCTTTATTGATTTTCTCGTCAAACTTAGCCAAGTGGTCCTCAATCAAGACGTCGGCACGATAACGTTTTTTAGAATCTTTGTTATCAATCAATGGGTCATTGAAAGCATCTACGTGACCTGAAGCCTTCCAAGTTGTAGGGTGCATAAAGATTGCAGCATCGATACCAACTACATTCTCGTGCAATAGCACCATACTATCCCACCAATATTTCTTAATATTATTCTTAAGTTCAACACCATTTTGTCCGTAATCATACACAGCGCCAAGTCCATCATAAATCTCCGATGATGGGAATACAAAACCATACTCTTTACAGTGAGCAACTAATTTCTTAAAAACATCTTCTTGTGAAGCCATAAATCTAGTTCAATTAACAATTAAAAATTAAAAATGAAGAATTGATATTAATTAAGAATTAAGAATGAATAGCGATGCAATAATTATTAATTGTTAATTCTTCATTGAATTATTAATTCTTCATTAAATTAAGACTGCAAATTTACAAAAAAAATCCCAATCACACAACACCCTCATTCCCTACTCCCTGTTCCCTATTCCTTCATCCACGCCACTTGCCTATCCCATTTAGGCTTAACCAACTCAATAGCCTCCCAATCACTAAAATAACTATGCAACAACGCCTTAAATCTCGGCCCGTGATTCATCTCGCAAGTATGACACAACTCATGCACCAACACATAATCCACCAATCGCTCAGGCAGCAGCAACAAATAGTAACTCAATTTTATTTCCTTGTTAGAAGAGCAACACCCCCAACGTGATTTGGCTGTGTCCACCTTCACCGACCTATAATCCAATCCACACCGCTTCGACCAACGCTCCAACCGCTCAGGCAATACCATCTCGGCCTCCAACCGCAAAAACCTCAACACAATCTTCCTCAATGCCTTCTGCACCACATCCATCTCAATATCAACCCCAACAGGCATATTTATCCTCAGCACCCCATCATCCAATCTCGCCCCATACACCCGCAATTTCGGATTCTCTTGCCAACCAATCACCACCCTAAAAGTCAGTGTCTCAATCTCCTCACCAATCTTAAACCTTCCTTCACCACTGCGTTTCACCACTCTCTCCCTCAACCGCAATATCTTTTCAACAGTATCCCTAGATAAAGGAAACACCGAGTCTTCAAAACCCGGTGGCACAGTGATAATCACCACATTATGCGTAACCTTAATAATCTGCCTACGAGCCGACCTCCGAGTCCGCAGCTGTACTAATCCTAATTCTGGATGTTCAAACGTAACCATACCCACTACACCTTAAATACTTTTACTCGTTTCGTTTTATTAGTAACCGCATAACGAGCATCCACTCGATACCCCACCACCCACACAATATCATCACCCGATACCATCAACCAAACCCTCTCTTTATCAATCAAATTCATCTTCTTGTCTGCAAAAAAATCGCTCAACTTCTTTCTACCTTTCATTCCAAATGGCATAAACCAATCGCCCCTCTTCCAACGTCTCAACACCAAAGGATATTGCAACTTATCCGCATCCAAACAAGCCACATTCCCCGACTTCACCACCTCAAACCCCTCTATATCAACTTCACTTATTTCTATTTTCAATTCTCCATTCTCAACTCTCGATTTTCCATTTTCAATTTCCCATTCCTCACTCCTAACTCCTAACTCCTCACTCCTAACTTCTAACTCCAAACTCTCCTTTCCAATTACAAGTCTATGCGTCTGCGAATAAAACTGCTTACCTGCAATATCATCCAAACTACGATACAACTGCATCACTACATCCGACCCAAAACCATACCTATTCAGCCACATAAACAACAAAGTATCAACACCCTCATACTCCCGCAACTCTTTCAAATCAAACCTAATACGCTCCCCATCCTCCGAAACAACTCGCTTATAAGCCTCTGCCGCGTACACCTCAACAATACCCTGAGCCGAAGCAATAAACCGCATATTATTAGCCATAGTATCAAGGAACGAAGGGTTTATCTCCGTCAACTGCGGAACGACATTATGACGTATCTTATTACGAGTATAAACTGTCTCCAAATTAGTCGCATCTATACGATAATCCAATTCATTTTCAGCAATATACTCCATAATTTGCTTACGCGACACTTGCAACAAAGGGCGCACTACACGTCCTCTCAACTCAGCCATACCCGACAATCCTTGCAAACCAGCCCCTCGCGTAAGATTCAAGAAAAATGTCTCCACCACATCATCAGCATTATGAGCCACTGCAATCAGCTCACAATCAGTCTCATCTGCCACACGTTCAAACCACTCATAACGCAAATCCCTCGCAGCCATCTCTATCGAAACGCCACGCTCACGAGCTTCCCTCTCAGTATCAAAATCCACCTGATAATAAGGAACTTGATATTTCTCTGAAAGTCGTTTCACAAACTCGGCATCTCCATCCGAAGCCTCTCCACGAAGGTGAAAGTTACAGTGTGCCACAACAACAGAAAATCCCTCTCGATGCAATGCGTCAAGCAATACCACCGAGTCAGGACCCCCACTCACAGCCACCAACAAGCGTTTAACACCCACCAGCGACCCACACGACTGTATCTTCCTACGAATTAACTTCATATCAATGATTAATTAATAATGATTAGTTATTAACGAATAGTTTTTTCACTACTCACTACTAACTACTCACTACTAACTACTCACTACTAACTACTCACTAAATTTACGCTTCTCCGCCACCAAACATTGGAGGGATATAAGTACCACCATTGTTTGCGCCGCCATCTAATTTAATCTTACCATTTTGGCTTTCAAACTTAGCCACATTATCTTGCAAAGCAAACAACAAACGTTTAGCATGCTCAGGAGTAAGAATAATACGCGATTTCACATTAGCCTTTGGAGTACCAGGCATGATACGTACAAAGTCAATAACAAACTCACTTGATGAGTGAGAAATAATAGCCAAATTAGAATAAATACCCTCTGCAATCTCAGGAGTAAGTTCAATCTTCAATTGATTCTTGTCTTTATTTTCCATATAATATTATTTTTTGAAGACAAAATAACAAAAAACATAAATTCAGTAAATTATGTCCTTATGTTCTTATGTCTTCTTATTCTGTATTTTACAATTCATCGAAATCAAAATCACTATCATCCACAAAAAAAGGAGTATCATCAAAAAACTCATCCAAATCACGGCGATCCTTCTTAGTCGGACGCCCCAACCCCTTAGCGCGATTATTAGCTTTATCAAGTTTAAGCATCTCCCACAACTCCAACTGGTCAGGCGTAGTCACCTGTTGCATATATTCAGGTACAAGTTTCGCACCAAGACGATTTTGCGACAGAGCCAACACCTTGAACGAAAAAATCACAGGCTGACGGCGCACCTGCACCACATCACCCACACGAATCATCCGCGAAGGCTTCATTTGTACACCATCAATCATGATATGCCCCTTCTTACACGCCTCAGCAGCAATCGAACGCGTCTTAAAAAGCCGCATCGCCCACAACCACTTATCAATCCTTACCTCATTCATCTTAAAGATTAGTGTATAGTGTATAGTGATTAGAGTTTAGTGCCGCATGGCTCTCTCAACTCTCAACTCTCGTCTATTTATTATTATACTGATTCATAGTAATATTCAACCCCGCCAAACAGAAACTCTTGATAATATCGCAAGCCACCGCAATACGTTTCCCTTTCTCAGCCTCCTGCTCTTGTGAGAACCTACCAAGCACATAATCCACCTGACCACCCGGATGAAAATCATTACCAATACCAAAACGCAAACGAGCATAATTCTGAGAACCAACACATTCCTGAATATTCTTCAACCCATTATGCCCAGCATCACTACCCTTACCCTTTAAGCGCAAAGCACCAAAAGGCAAAGCCAAATCATCGACAATCACAAGTACCTGCTCGAGTGGAATATTCTCCTGCTGCATCCAATACCTCACAGCATTACCCGAAAGATTCATGTACGTCGATGGTTTCAACAAAATAAGCTGGTGACCCTTAACCTTAGCAGTAGCGACCGCACCATAACGCTTATCCTCAAAAACAACATTGGACGCTTCAGCAAAAGCGTCCAATGTGTCGAATCCTATATTATGACGAGTATGAGCATATTCGCTACCGATATTACCCAACCCGACAATCAAAAACTTCATATAGATTAGTTACCTTTTGCTTGTGCACCACGAGCAGCACGAGTCAATTTAACTGCACATACAACTGCGTTAGATGCATTGAGGATTTCAAGGTTTTCAAATTCGAGAGCACGTACTTGAATAGTTTTACCAAGTTCGAGGCTTTCAACATTGATAGTAAGGATTTCAGGAATATTAGTGTAAAGAGCTTTAACGCGAAGTTTACGCATTTCAAGAGCCAATTTACCACCGGCACGTACACCAGCAGCAAGACCTTCCAATTTAACAGGAACTTCCATAACAACTGGTTTATCTTCAGTTACTTGATAGAAGTCAATGTGAAAAACTTGGTCAGAAACTGGGTGAAATTGGATTTCACGCATAACAGCTTTAACCTCTTTACCATCGATGTTAAGATTTACAACGAAGATTTCTGGAGTGTAAATCAATTTACGAAGGTCAGCCATAGTAGCTGAGAAGTGAACATTTTCACCTACACCATAAAGTTCGCAAGGGATGCTACCGTTTGAACGAATAGCTTTAGTTGCTTTTTTGCCAAGGTCAGTACGAACTGTACCTTTCAATTCAAATGTTTTCATTCTTTTCTTTTGTTTTTAAAAATGTGTTACTCAAAATTTTAGCTTGCTTCACAGGGCTATAAATTTCCCATCACACGTCTATGCGTGAAAAGCGGCACAAAGTTACAACTTTTTTTTCAAACCACAAAACATTTCCCCAACATTTTATCAACCATTGACTATTTCTCACACAATCATAAAATCACTAATAATCGAATCCGAAATATATATCCCCTCACGAGTGAGGCTCAAACGACCATCCACCACCTTCATACGCCCACTCTCGATATACTTCTGCGCCTGCCTCAACAACCCATCACACCTCTTACCCCCAAACCTACACCTCAACTCCACCAAATCCACCCCCACCTTAGTCCTCAACGCCGTAAACACCAACTCATTAAACCTCTCATCCTCACTCAACACCTCAACACTCCTAATCGCATCCACCCTTTTATTCTCCCCCTGTCTGTAGGGATGCTCGGCTCGTGCGTCCGCAAACGAAGCGGAGGGGGTTAACAATTGTGCATTATGCATTGTGAATTGTGAATTATATTTAATAGTATGCCCCACATTCGACCATCGCTTCTCACCATCAAACGAATGAGCACTTGGACCTAACCCTAAATACCTCATCCCATGCCAATACCCCGAATTATGCCGAGACTCAAAGCCCACTTTAGCATAATTTGATATTTCATACTGTTCGTATCCTGCTTGGATCAATCTATTAGAAAGCAAATCAAACATATCAGCTGCCACATCCTCATCCAAAGGCTCCAATCTATTCAACTCCATCAATTTAGTAATCTTAGAATCAGGCTCAAACATAAGCGAATAAGCCGAAATATGCTGTACACCCAACTCCAACGCCTTATCTATCGAATAATTCAATGACTCAATAGTCTGCACAGGCAAAGCAAACATCAAATCAATAGTAATATTCTTAAAACCAATCTGTTTAGCTCTTTCCACTGCTTCAATAGCCTCCGCTGCCGTATGCCTACGATTGAGCCAACGCAACTCATCATCCACAAAACTCTGCACTCCAATACTCAACCTATTTATTGGCAACTCACATAATGCCCTCAAATATTCCTCACTCAAATCATCAGGATTACACTCCATCGTAAACTCCTCAACCTCTGATACATCCCATCTCTCAGCAATAGCACGATACATCCGTCCTAACTCTTCAACCGACAATAATGAAGGCGTACCACCACCAAAATAGATAGTACGCAAAGGGTCATTATTAAAAAAGTCGGGATAACAATCCATTTCAGCAATCAGCGCATCAACAAACTGCTCTCGGAGCGACAGATGAGTTCCCGAAAGAAAATCGCAATAAATACATTTCTGCGTACAAAACGGAATATGAATATAAAGTCCAGCCATAATTAACCGCAAAGTTACAAAAAAATAGCCTTAAAAGATAACTTCTAAGGCTATATTTTTCAATCTACACTATCAATTATTTACCAGCGATAGTTTCGATTTCAACCAAAGCACCCATTGGCAATGATTTAACAGCGAAAGCTGAACGAGCTGGACATTCTGATTGATAGTATTGTTTGTAAACTTCGTTCATTGCAGCAAAATCAGCAATATCAGAAAGGAATACAGTTGTTTTAACTACGTCACAGAAATCGTAACCTGCTTCGTTAAGGATAGCTTTTACGTTTTTGAGAGATTGGTGAGTTTGTTCTGCAACACCACCTTCTACGAATTTACCAGTTGCTGGGTCGATTGGAAGTTGACCTGAGATGAACAACATACCATTTACTTGGTTAGCTTGGCTGTAAGGACCAATTGCTGCAGGAGCATTAGTTGTAGCAATAATTTTTTTCATAACTCTTAAAATTTAAAATAATATTTGGTTAATCAATATAACAATATCTTCATCCGAAAGACCTAATTTACGCAAATGTTCAGCGTCTGAAATCATCTTTTCTGCAAACACTACATCATTGTCAATCAATGTTTTGGCTTTGCAATAATACTCTCGTGCAATATCTTTGGCACCCAATACCCAGAATGTATGACCTGCATTTAAAGCATCTTCAGCCATAAAATCTTTATGGTGCGCAAGGCGGTCGTAATAAGTCATTGCCTTCTCATAATCTCCCTCCATAAACAAACACCACGCCAATCCGCTCATTGCTTTATAATTATTAGGTTTGAGATATTCCACCTTGTAAAATACAGAACGAGCCTGCACAAAATCTGACTTATACAAATAATAATTTGCGAGGTTTATCATCGTAGCCACATCATCATCCTTCAATTTCAATATCGCATCATAACACTCGGCAGCCTCATCTTGACGCTCTAATTTGCGATAACATAAAGCCTTACGCTTCAATGTCCACGCATCATTCGACTCCAACAAATCAGCCTTTTCATAACAAGCCACTGCATCAGCCCAACGCTCTAACTGCTGATAGCAATACCCCATCTGCTGATAGAAATAGGCATCCCACACTTGTTGAGCATCAAGATACTCAAATAGGTGTAAAGCTTCAACAAAACGTTCTACCTCAAACAAATACTTACAAATCGACTTACAAAGCCCTATTGGCATACACTCCGACAACAATTCATTCGACTCAAAATTAACAATTTGCTCAAACGGATTTACAAAGTCTTTACGACGCGGATGAAGTCGATAAAAACGAAACAAATCAAGCACATAACTACGCACCTCAATAGCATAAACCTTTTCTGGATTATTCTTCCAATTCTCAGAATCTAACTCATCATGCACTGCATCAGCATCAGCCCTCATACCCGACATCATTGATTTAAAACTTGTAGCAGGAATCTGCGCAATACTATAAAAAAACGAATACTTATCCGAACTACACATGTGTGTAGATTCAGAGAAAAACCTCAACACATCTGGCATATCAGCCATCAAACGAGCCACATCGGCCTGTTTTTCGTCAAATGGCATAAACCAATTAGCTATGTCATTGAAAAACGGATACCCCTTCATGCTCGAAAATGTACTCATATACACATCAGCCCCCTGCATCTGCATATCACCAAATTCGCGCAATTTTGCCGATACCCCTTCATCATCTAGAAATGCCTTTTCCCATTTTGGGTTGATTTCATCTTCGCTAATATCAAGATTTTCGTCCTTGATCATCTTTTGTATCTTTGCTCCTGAACGAAATATCTCCGGATAAATTTCAGTTGTTATCTTACGTGTAACTTTATCCGTCCCAAATGTATTTATAATGTGTTTATAAACCTTCTCTACATCCGTTACGAACTGTTGTTCAGCGAACAAAGCAACTATTTTATTGCGCTGCTCCACTTCTTTCGCTATTCTACTATTATGCACCGCCAAAATCATCACCAATCCAACCATAATACGCGCCTTAATAAGAGAATCAACATCCGCCAACAATTCAAGATATATCATCAACACCGAAACATCATACGAACGAAGCATCTTCAACAGCAATGCCGAAACAGCCATTTGACGAGACGTAAGATCAACCTCTTTATTTGCAATAAAAGCTATAATTAACTTAACATCTTCAGAGGATAATCGAGAATTTAGCCATATCGAACGAAAATCCAATAACAGACCCTGCTCTTGATTTTTCACATAAATCCTCTTCTGCTCATAATCATATCCCGCAAAATTCTTTGTCGCTATAGCTTCAACTATGTCGTCTGTCAGCAAATATATATCATGCTGCAATTTTGAGATAATTACATCACGCTGAGGATCTTCGTAATCACCAAGACTATAGCGCAACATCTGAGCACACACACCCTCCAACTCCTCACAACGCGATATAGCCCACCACTCTTGTAGTTGTTTGAGTAATATACGCAAACACCTAAAAGCCAAAGCGAACAACTTAGTCTCCGTGAGTCGATACACCTCAGATGCTATATTCTTTATCTCTGATTGTTGCATTTTCTCGTATCTTTTGTTTTGAATCTAGATATACTATCCTAACAAACTAACTTTACGAAGCTGAGATTCATTAAGCAACCTTATACGCTTACCCTCTAAAGCTATAATACCCTCTGTATCAAAAGCCGCAAGTGTACGAATAGCATTCGAAGCTGTCATATTGGCAAAACCTGCAAGATCCTCACGAGAAAGCATTCCTCTCAAATAACATGTATCTTCTTCAAGTCCATATGTATCAAGCAAAATTACCAATGCTTCCGCCAAACGACCGCGAATATGCTTTTGCGTAAGACTAACAATACGCGAATCTATATCACCTAAATCAGCCGACAAGTGCTTAATAAACAACATTGCAAGTCGATTATTCGACTCCAAAATCTGACGAATCACACTCAAAGGCACAGCGTACGCTTTCACGCTTTCGAGTGCAGTAGCTGATGTAACATATTTTCCTTCGGCAAAATAAGCACGAAAAGCAAAATTTTCGCCTTCTCGAATAAAACGCAATATCTGCTGACGACCACCTATACCATTCTTGAAAATCTTAATTTTTCCTGCAATAACACAATACATAAATTCAGGCACTTCGCCCTCGCAATATATCATCTCATTCTTTTTAAACTCCTGATACTTAGTATTCTCTCGAAGATACATACGCTCTTCATTTGTCAATGCTAACCATATATCCGACATCTCGTCGATAGGTTTTAATCCCTTTATTTGGTTCTTTACCATTAAAAATATGTTTTATAATTATGTTTTACAATTATGTTATACAGCAGTTTTTAGCATGCAAATTTACTACATTTTTCTGATACACACAAGTTTTTAGAGTTTTTTGAACAAAAATATTATATAATCAAACAAAAATGATATAAAAATGTTAAATAATATTAAAATCAGTATTTTGTATTGCATAGTACAAACTTTTACCGTATCTTTGCAGTGAAATTAAGAGTTGAGAGTTTAAAACCGAAGGTCTTTGAGCCTTTGGCGATAAAATTGAAAGTTGAGAGTTGAGAATTGAAAGTTGAAAGTTACCATTCGGCACTAACCTCTAACCACTCCTAACTAATAACTAATAACTAATAACTAATAACTAATAACTAGTAACTAACAAATAATTATGGCAGGAAGTGATAATATTAAGGCGCAAATGCGCAAAGGCATACTAGAATATCTAGTTATGTTATGTTTGAAGGAGCACCCAGCATATTCGTCAGACTTGATAAATATGCTAAAAGAGGGTGAATTTGTTGTTGTAGAAGGGGCTCTATACCCTCTTCTTATGCGTTTGAAGCAGAATGGATTATTAAACTACATTTGGGTTGAATCTACTCTTGGTCCGCCTCGCAAATACTACAGCCTTACGGCTCAAGGGCATGAATTTTTGCAAGAACTTGAAGCAGCATACTCAGAAATTGAACGAGCTGTAAACTATGTGAAAAATACCCCTATGAAAGAATGTTCTATTAACAATGAAAAAATTATATCACGATGAAAAAGACATTGACTATCAATCTATCAGGCGTTGTTTTTAATATTGATGAAGACGCATACGAAATACTAAACGAATACTTGCGCAAACTCGAAATCCAATTCTCTGATGAGGATGGCAAAGAGGTGATGCGCGACATTGAGGCTCGATTGGCAGAATTATTTGGTAACTCATTGAAATCGGGCAACAAAAATGTGGTTACAATCAACAATGTAAACTCTGTGATAGAGCAACTTGGCACTGCCGAAGAGATTGGCTGTGAGAGTAAAAGTTCAGCGTTCGATACTAAAGAAGAAAAGAAAGAGAATCGCAAGCGTTATCGCAAATTCTATCGTGATGCCGACAACAAAATACTTGGTGGTGTGGCTGCTGGATTGGCAGCTTATTTAGGATTAGATGTAACCATAACACGTTTGATTATGCTATTGCTTGCAATCACCATATTGGGTTGGTTAATACCTATTTACCTTTTAGTATGGATCATTGCACCAAAAGCAACTACAACGGCTCAAAAACTTGAAATGCAAGGCATTGAACCTTCAATCGAAAATATGAAAAGCTATTTGAATAGCGAGCAATTTCGTGAATCGGCTTCGCGTGTAGGCTCACGTCTTGGTGAAGTAGTGAAATGGCTATTCCGCATTGCAGCCATCATTGTAGGATTATTTTTTGCCTTCATCGGTATCGTAGTAATTGGCGCATTGACAATGGCTTTGGTTGGAATAATTACAGGCGTAGGTGGAGCAATATTTGGTGGTATTCTACCTATCGCAAATACAAATACAACAATTATAACCTTTATAGTGGCTACACTTGTTGCTTTGCTTATCCCAATTATTTCTATAATTATGGCTACAGTCCGACTTATCCGTCGCGATAATACCCCTCGCAAATCAGGTTGGGGATGGATGTGGCTCATTGTATGGATTATTGCTATTATAGTATCAATTAACACTTTATTATTGGCTGTTCCTAACATTGTGGGAACATTAAAAAATTTAGACGAAAATGGTTTTGTAGCTATATTATTCAATGGTGATATTACCACTGAAGAACGTTTACGTGATGAACAATTCGTAGCAATAGAGATAGACGAAGCATTGGTTGTGCAATTGGTCGAAGACACATGTTGTTTTGTAGAGGTAAGAGGGAATACCACTGCATTACGTAATATAAAAACTACAATTGAAGAAAATACACTAAAGTTAGAATTACAAAACCATGTAAGTAATTTAGGCAACCAACATGGAGTGAGCATTCACTACTGCTCAGAAATCAAAAAGATAGAAATGGGGAGTGCAAGCGTAATTTCAAGCGAATCAAGTCGCATCAAAAGCGATAATTTAGAAATAGATGCTGCATCTGCTTCGATCTTGAATCTTGGCATTGATTGCAATAAATTAGACATTGAGGCTTCATCGGCTGCAGTATTGAATATTTGGGGAGAGACAGACCTTTTGACTGCCGAATTGTCGTCAGCTGCAGTGGTGAATTTCAAAGATTTAGTTGCTGATACAGCAAATATTGAGGCTTCATCAGGCACAATAGTTGAACTACCTAAAACACAAAATATCAAACTTAATAATGCTCCTGGTGCAATTATAAAATAAGTATCTTCAAAAAAAAGAGTGTATCTAAATTTAGATACACTCTTTTTTTATATTAACACAAAAAATATCAATATGCACGAGCAAACAATACGCGACGTGCTGATGGACGACCTGTTACCATACATACGCCTGGAGTTGTGTCGCCATCCAATGGAATACAACGGATTGTTGCTTTTGTCTCTTGTTTGATGAGTTCTTCAGTCTCAGGTGTGCCATCCCAGTGAGCCGAGATAAAACCACCTTTTTCAATTTCGACTTTAAACTCTTCGTATGAATTTACTTCACGAGTTACAGAAGCACGATAGTCTAATGCTTTTTGGAAGATATTTGCTTGAATATCGTTCAAAAGTTCTTTGATATAACCAGCAACGCCTTCGTAAGCAACTGATGATTTTTCGAGTTTGTCGCGACGCATAATCTCTACCATACCATTTTCGAGGTCGCGAGCACCAAGCACTACACGCACAGGCACACCCTTCAATTCGTATTCCGAGAATTTCCAACCCGGTTTTTTATTGTCAGCATTATCGTATTTAACGCTTACACCCAACGCTTTCAATTCTTTAACGAGAGCATCAGCTTTTTCGTTAATCATTGCCAATTGTTCTTCACCTTTGTAGATAGGCACAATAACTACTTGGAATGGTGCCAATGCAGGAGGCAATACAAGACCATTATTATCAGAGTGAGCCATGATAAGCGCACCCATCAAACGAGTAGAAACACCCCACGATGTAGCCCAAACATAGTCAAGTTTGTTCTCTTTTGTAACGAATTGTACATCAAATGCTTTAGCAAAGTTTTGACCAAGGAAGTGAGAAGTACCTGCTTGCAATGCTTTACCATCTTGCATCATTGCCTCGATACAGAATGTTTCTACCGCACCAGCAAAGCGTTCGTTAGCCGATTTGATACCTTTTACAACAGGCACTGCCATATATTTCTCTGCAAATTCGGCATATACATCGAGCATTTTGCGTGCCTCTTCGAGTGCCTCTTCTTCGGTAGCATGAGCAGTATGACCCTCTTGCCAGAGGAACTCAGCAGTACGCAAGAACAAACGAGTACGCATCTCCCAACGCATCACATTAGCCCATTGGTTACACAAGATAGGAAGGTCGCGATACGATTGAATCCAATTTTTATATGTGTTCCAGATAATAGTTTCTGATGTAGGACGAATAATCAACTCCTCTTCGAGACGTGCCTCTGGGTCAACTACCACACCTTTGCCCTCTTCGCTATTTTTAAGACGATAGTGAGTTACTACGGCACACTCTTTTGCAAAACCTTCAACGTGGTCAGCTTCACGACTTAAGAATGATTTTGGAATCAACAAAGGAAAATAGGCGTTCACGTGACCTGTTTCTTTGAACATATCGTCGAGTTGACGTTGGATTTTTTCCCAAATAGCATAACCGTATGGCTTGATAACCATACAACCACGCACTGCCGAATTTTCAGCCAAATCGGCTTTTACAACCAAATCATTATACCATTGTGAGTAGTTCTCCTCACGTGGTGTCAATTCTTTTAACTCTTTTGCCATTATATTTAGTGTTTAGTTAGTAGTTATTAACTATTTAATTTATAATTAAAAACTGTAGGTCATGAGCCTTTAGACCGAACAATTATGAACCAAAGGTCTTTGAACCGATAGGTGAAAAAATTATGAATTAAATAATCGTTACTTTTGTTTCTTCTTTAATTCTGAATTCCGAAAGCGAAAGGTTTTGCCAAAGTAATAAGCGTCCCTGATAACCTACTGCCAACGCATCCTCAACTAAATCGATAACCGACACACCAATCTCACGTTTTGATAAATCGACATCAGTGGTTATCAAACCGTTATAAAAAGCAGTAGACGAAGGCTCTACCTGCAAATCGGTGATACAAACCATACGACGAACACGACCAACATCGTCGCGCTCTACCATTAGGTTGTTTGCAATTGTATTTGAATCAACCAACACCTTATTTGCAGCTATTCTCTTCACTATGATTAATTAAGAATTACCATCTCCCTACTCCCAATTCCTTGGACGCAGCACGCTACGTCCCTACTTACTCCTTGCTATTGAATCATTCGCTTGACGTATCTCTTTTCTAACCTCACTCTTTATAGGATAAAGGAACTTATTATATGTTCTATTCAATTCTACACTATCAATCTCAACTCTTTCAATAGTTCGTACAGAATCAACCAATTCGATAAACAAACTATCTATATTTCGATAATCAGGAATATTTTGTGTAAATCTATACCGACGACAAACCGAATCTGCCAACGACACATATTGCAATGTATCTACTACCGAATCGGAATAATGATAAATCACTCGCGTTGCAAATTCAACCGTATCTAGCGAATAAACACGCATTTTCAGATACAACTGCAAAGATTCTGATTTATAGAAATAGTTGCTATCTGTAATACTAAAATGCAATGAATCAACAGGTATCAGACTATCTTCACCCAAAATCAATAATCTATCACGCTCCCAATGCCACAAATCGAACTCGGCAATTGAATCTTTTCGCGATGGTTTGTCATCAGGATGAAATTCATACGCCTCTACCCTCACTTTCAAACATTCTGCCTCTTTCTTCAAATCATCATAAATCTCCACTAACAATTTAGGATGACGAGCATACCAATCAAGCGATTTATCGAATTGTCGTTTAGTAATATTATGTTTTTCAAATACTTGATTATAATATTCCTGCTTTTCAATTCGTTTTGCCCTCGAATCTACGATCTTCATCGCCGCCTCAGCCACATGCACATCAAGCAACACTGCCACCATTTCGTCATGCGACAACACCCCCCACGGACGCATACTGCACCCCGACAACAAAATCAACAACAATACATATAATACCTTATTTCTCATATCTCGTGTCTATTATCACGCATCTCTTTTCATATATCTCTCAATAGTATCGTTGAAATCTTTATGATAAAATATTATCAACACAAAAATAGCCACTGTTATATAACTATCTGCAAGGTTGAATATCGGACTGAAAAATATTTCGCCACCCAATAATGGCACCCTATCTGGGAAAGTAAACAACGGGAAATAGAACATATCCACCACTTTACCCATAAACCAAGGAGCATAGCCTACCTCTGGCATAAACTGAGCTGTTGCAAAATATGTACTTTCCGAGAAAATAACACCATAACACACGCAATCAATTATATTACCAACCGCACCAGCCAATATCAACGTTATCACTATTTGATAACCCAACTTATACTCCTCCTTCATCAACCGCATCAAATACCAAACCACAGCACCCGACACGACGATACGGAAAATGGACAAAAACAACTTACTGCCCAACTCCCAACCGAATGCCATTCCTGGATTTTCAACAAATAGTATCTGAAACCAATCAAACACACGCACACTCTCGCCCAACGTAAAATTGAGTTTCACATAAAACTTCAACCATTGATCCGCAACAATAGCCACCAATAATACTATCAGTGGCAAATATTTTTTGATATTCGACATCTACTATATTTAATAATATTTTTTTAACAAGACGATAAGAACATAAGAACAAAATTTTTACTTAAAAGACACAATAACATCATTTATTATTTTATGTCCTTTTGTTCTTCTGTCTTTTATTTCTGTTTGTTTTTAGCTTCGATACTCAATGTTGCATGAGGCACAGCGCGAAGACGTTCTTTTGGTATCAACTTGCCTGTTTCACGACAAACACCATACGTCTTATTCTCAATACGAATAAGTGCTGCCTGAAGGTGTTGAATAAACTTCATTTGACGTTGTGCTAACTGACCATGAGCCTCTTTAGCCAATGTCGAAGCACCCTCTTCAAGAGTCTTAAATGTTGGTGATGTATCATTTACATCATTACCATCTGCATTGCTTACTACACTGCGCAACTCATCATATTCTTTTTGAGCTTTCGCCAATTTTTCAAGAATAATAGCTTTGAATTCTTCTAATTCAGCATCTGAATAACGTGTCTTTTCTCCCATAGTATCAAAATTTAGTTATTAGTTATTAATTATTAGTTAATTGTTTGATAATATTTTTCGGACTGATTATTTGCTATTTACTGCGCGTCTTACATTCTTAAACAAATCCGATGCAAACACAAAGTCGTTCAACGACTTATTGTCCGACGTGAATATATCATCTTTCGAACCCTCCCACGCTTTACGCCCCTTCTCAATCAATATAATATGCGCCCCAGTCTCCATTATCGAGTTCATATCGTGAGTATTAACGATAGTAGTAATATTATACTCCTCCGTAATCTCTTCAATCAACTTATCAATCACCAACGATGTTACGGGGTCAAGACCTGAATTAGGTTCATCACAGAACAAATATCTCGGATTCAATGCAATAGCACGCGCAATCGCCACACGCTTCTGCATACCACCACTGATTTCGCCCGGATAAAGATGATGTTTCTCTGGTAAAAGATTTACACGCGCCAAACAGAATTTAGCTCTCTCCTCCATCTCTTTACGGGTCATATTCGAAAACATCTCAAGCGGAAACATCACATTACCCAACACCGTCAACGAATCAAACAATGCCGACCCCTGAAACAACATACCCACCTCCTGACGCAACTTCTTCACCTCTCTACCCGACATATCCACCAAATTACGCCCATCATACAACACCTGCCCCTCTTCTGGTCGAAAAAGCCCAATCACCGACTTCATCAACACAGTCTTACCCGAACCACTCTGCCCAATAATCTGATTGACCTTCCCACTCAAAAACTGAGCCGAAATATCTTCCAATATCTTCTTCCCGTCAAACGACTTATGTAAATTCTTAACCTCAATCATACAAGTTGAAAGTTGAAAGTTGAAAGTTGAAAGTCAATACTCCATCTCACAACATTCCTTCACTATTTACTTATTTACAATTTACTTCATTATCTTATCTACGCTCCCCCACTTCTAACTCCTTGATCCCTGCTCCTTAAGTAAGCATAATCTTCGTCAAAACCACATCGGCAAGAAGCATAATCACACTACTATTCACCACCGCATGCGTACTTGCACGACCCACAGCCAACGCTCCACCATACGCATAATAACCATAAAACGACGATACCGACGAAATTATAAATCCAAAGAACAACGATTTAATCACACCCTGCGTAAAATAAAACGGATAAAACGCATACTGAATACCATAAATATAATCATTCATCGTAATCAAGTCTGTAAACTGAGCCACACCTGCACCGCCCAACAAGCCCAATGCCACACAAAACGTAACCAACACAGGCATAAACAACACCAACCCCAACACCTTAGGCAAAATCAAATAATTAGCCGAATTCACACCCATAATCTCCATCGCATCAATCTGTTCCGACACACGCATCGAACCAATCTCCGACGCAATATTCGACCCAACCTTACCGGCTAACAACAAACACATAATCGTCGATGAGAACTCCAACAAATAAGTATCACGCAACATCAACCCTGTAGTATAACGAGGCAACATCGGATTCTCCGTATTCAACACCACCTGCATAGTCATAATCACACCCATAAACACCGAGATAATCAATATAATACCAACCGAATCAACACCCAACTTCACCATCTCCGTTGGCACTTGCTTAAGCACCATACGCCAATTGTCAGGACGAGAAAACGTTCTCCTCATCAACAAACAATATTCACCAACCTCCTTAAAAAAAGATTTTATCATTTCTATTTTTATCCTGAATAGCTCTCACTACTCATTACTAAATTACTCGTTACTATTAGAATGCAAAGATACAAAAATTATACAAAACAAACAACATATAACCCATTAAAATTACACAATTTCTAAAATTACACCTAAAATTCTCCCCTATTTGTAGGACACACAACTCATGCACCAAAAGATTAACAACCCCAATATTGTCCCCCTATCTTAAGGTGTATGGCTGCAAAGCGAAGGAGGTAAATCACTGCTCCTTATTCCTTACTCCCTATTCCCTAATGAAATCGTCTCACAAATCTCACCAATCAACATAAAACTAAATTTATGAAATTTTGCGGAACAAAAACATTCAACCTCCAACTACTGGCAAACCAGGCGAACTGCTCGTCCGTAGTTACGATCAATGCCGAACCAGTCCACGTAGTATGGAGAAAAGTTCACGTAGGCGCATATTCCTGACCGTCTGAACTAAGCGAACTCAACCAGTAATGCCACACGACCAGAAAAGCGGAGACTGCTTTCGTACATATACCCTCCAGCGGGCAGGAAAATTGAATTACCATTTGGTCCTATCACTTTACGTCCATCTACACCATTTTGTGTTGTCCACATCCAATTGCAATTATCTATAAATTTTTGTTGTTCCGCTAAAGTTAGCATACGCCTCCCAAATTTACATGCCTACATCATCTTCTAAATCAAATTTTATTTTACAATCTGTTATACCATAATCAAGATTAGTACTATATTGACTTATAGGTCAAATTTTTAACCTCCCTTTTTTAATGGACAGTAGTGATATTCAATATATTTCCAAGAATTTACAAAATTAATTATTTTTTATACAACAAAAAGAGGCGCAAAAATTTTTGCGCCTCTACTCTATTATACATAAAGTATATTATTTTACCTCTTCGAAGTCAACGTCAGTTACGTTGTCGCCACCTTGTTGGTTGCCACCTTGTGCACTTGAGTTGAAGTCAGCACCCGATTGAGCACCACCTTGAGCGTTTGCCGCGTTGTACATATCTTGACTTGCTGCGTGGAATGCTGTATTGAGAGCTTCCATAGCTTTGTCGATAGCCTCGAGGTTTTGCTCTTTATGAGCTGTTTTGAGTTGTTCGAGAGCCGATTCGATTGGAGCTTTTTTATCAGCAGGAAGTTTATCACCAAGTTCTTTAAGTTGTTTTTCAGTTTGGAAAATCATACCATCAGCTTGGTTAAGTTTGTCAACACGTTCTTTTTCTTTTTTGTCAGCTTCAGCATTTGCTTCAGCTTCAGCTTTCATACGTTTGATTTCTTCGTCGCTAAGACCAGAAGATGCTTCGATACGAATTGATTGCTCTTTGCCTGTAGCCTTGTCTTTAGCTGATACTTTAAGAATACCATTAGCATCGATATCAAATGTTACTTCGATTTGAGGCACACCACGTGGAGCAGCAGGGATTCCATCGAGGTGGAACATACCAATTTGTTTATTTTGTGATGCCATTGGACGTTCGCCTTGAAGTACGTTGATTTGTACAGAAGGTTGATTATCGCTTGCAGTAGAGAATACCTCAGATTTCTTAGTAGGAATAGTTGTGTTAGCATCGATGAGACGAGTCATCACACCACCCATAGTTTCAATACCGAGAGAAAGTGGAGTTACGTCAAGAAGAAGTACGTCTTTCACTTCACCCGTCAATACAGCACCTTGAATTGCAGCACCTACAGCCACTACTTCGTCAGGGTTAACACCTTTAGAAGGAGTTTTACCGAAGAATTTAGCAACGAGTTCTTGAATTGCAGGGATACGAGTTGAACCACCTACAAGGATAACTTCGTCGATATCTGATTTGCTGAAACCTGCATGTTTCAATGCGTTTTCACATGGAGGGAGACAAGCTTGAATCAAGCGATCAGCCAATTTTTCAAATTGAGCACGAGTAAGAGTTTTCACCAAGTGTTTTGGCACACCACCTACTGGCATGATATATGGCAAGTTGATTTCTGTAGAAGTTGTGCTTGAAAGTTCAATTTTTGCTTTTTCAGCAGCTTCTTTAAGACGTTGCATTGCCATAGGGTCTTTGCGAAGGTCAGCACCTTCTTCTCTCAAGAATTCGTCAGCCAACCAATCAATGATTACGTGGTCGAAGTCATCACCACCAAGGTGAGTATCACCATTAGTAGATTTTACTTCAAATACGCCATCGCCAAGTTCGAGGATAGAGATATCAAATGTACCGCCACCAAGGTCGAATACAGCGATTTTCATATCTTTGTTAGCTTTGTCGAGACCGTAAGCAAGAGCAGCAGCAGTAGGTTCGTTCACGATACGGCGAACAGTAAGACCTGCGATTTCACCAGCTTCTTTAGTAGCTTGACGTTGAGCATCAGAGAAGTAAGCAGGCACTGTGATAACAGCTTCTGTTACCTCTTGACCGAGATAATCTTCAGCAGTTTTCTTCATTTTTTGAAGTACCATTGCCGAGATTTCTTGTGGAGTATAAAGACGACCATCGATGTCAACACGAGGAGTGTTGTTGTCGCCTTTAGCCACTTTATAAGGCATACGTTCGATTTCTTTAGAAACGCGATCGTAAGTTTCACCCATGAAACGTTTGATAGAATATACTGTTTTGTGAGGGTTTGTCACCGCTTGACGTTTTGCAGGGTCACCAATTTTGCGTTCGCCGCCATCGATGAATGCCACGATTGAAGGAGTTGTACGTTTACCTTCAGAGTTTGCAACTACTACAGGTTCGTTGCCTTCCATTACTGCCACGCACGAGTTAGTTGTGCCGAGGTCAATACCAATAATTTTTCCCATAATTATTTATTTTATTTTTTTATTAATATTCATTATTAAATGTAAATAAGACGCAAAATTTAATACTTCATTAAAAAACATTCGCATCTTCCACGCTTATATATCTTCAAAGTGTGTGCCAAAGAGAAAAATTATAATTTTTTTATCTTTTTTATGACATTTATGACAATGTGGCAGATATTACACACAAAAATATATAAAAATAGTGTCTATATGAATCATATAGGCACTATTTTTTCTTCAAATACAAAGTACTATTTCAATTTAATAATATAGATTGGCTCATAATCGGGCAACAAATGTGGATGCAAAGCCCAAATCAAGTCTTTCAACACCAAATCTGGTCGTGCCACCGCACTCTCCCAAAAGTCGTTAGCCCCATCAGGCAATGTGCGAGCATAAAAACCAAATACACGACCCTCACGTGCTGCACGGAACAAATCGTGTCGTTCATCCATCTGCATAAGTGCTGACATTGAAGTGGTTGGAGCATTAAGCCATACATCTGCGTCATGAAAATTGCCAAGCACTGTCTCAAAATTCAATGCCAACGAGGCATTAGTCGAACTATCGTTCTTATAGAAATAATCTGCTCCTGCATCGGCAAACAACCTGCCCATATACGACGCACCGCTTGGCATATACCACGTACCTTTGAAGTTTCCGCCAGCCATCACAGTTGGCTTTTTAACCCCCTCTCCCTTTAGGGTACTCCCCCTAAGACAAGGGGAGAATATTGCGCTGTCAGACATTTGTTCGTTTTGCTCAAAATTATTTAGCTGAACAACTGCAGTTTGCGCTATTCTGCTCGCTTCGATATAATCTTTTTCGATACCCGAAAATATCGAATCAGCCAACTGCTCTTTATTATAAAACGCCGCAACAAACTTAATCCACTCGGCACGTGCCAAAAGCGATTGCTCTGTCCATTCGTTATTGAATACAAGCTTTACTCCACTCTGTTGCAAACGTTTAGCCTGCTCATCTTGCTGATTATACGACGCCGCAATATAAATATTTGGTCGCAAATGCACCAATTGTTCGAGATTGACATTATGCGCATCGCCAAGCGATTGGATTTTGCCATCGGCATAACGCTCACGAATATCGCTATTATATATAAGGTGTGGCGTACATACACCCACAACTGAATTTATTTCACCCAACAAATTCAAAAACTCCACATGTGTACAACTCGAAATCGCAATATTCTCAACCGGCACAACTACTTTTATACCATCATTAGGCGTTTCAAACTCTTTATTTCCAACAAGATAATAAATCTGTTGCACCTCCCCCTCTTCCCACGGATTATAAACTACCGCAGTCTTATAGTTATCACCATAAAAAACATCAAAACCTTTGGCATAACGCACATCCAACTTTTCACCTTCACTCACAAGAGCCTCACCCTTCGGCGTTTTAGCCCCACAAGCACAAAACAATACAATAATCAAAAAATAAAATAGATTTTTCATAATCATAATTTTTTGCAAAGGTACAAAAAATTATCCACAATTCATTTTTTTTTCGTATCTTTGCACTTATGAAACAACATATATATATAATCACGATACTTTGTCTTTCGCTCTTTGCATGTAAAAGAGAGAAACGCCATGCCGACCTTTCTGGGATTGATTTCGATATAAAAATCGAACGTTTTGATAGTGCCTTTTGGAGTCTTGACACCACACAAATGGCACAAGAATTTGCCCGATTGTCTTCCCAATACCCTGATATTACACCTATTTACACCGAAAATGTAGTGCAATTTGGGCATCCTGACTCGGCAATCACCCACGACACATACAAACTATTTCGCGCAAACAAAGAGGTAAAAGAATTATACGAAGATGCGTTGAATTTATACACCGATATGAGTGATATTGAAAAAGATTTGACTACTGCATTCCGCCGCACAAAATATTTCTTGCCTCATCTTCCTACGCCTCGAGTATATTGCCACGTGTCGGGACTAAACCAAAGCCTCATTGTCGGCGAGGAATTTATCTCTCTCAGCATCGACAACTATTTAGGTACAGACTATCCTCTTTACGAGAAAATCGGCATATACAAATATCAACGTCCAAATATGCGTCGTGAAAAAGTTGCCACTGATTATATAACAGCCTGGATATCATCAGAATTTTCAAGTAGTCTTGCCGATAACTTACTCTCCGACATGATTCGCCACGGCAAAATACTATACACCGTATCGGTATTGATGCCCGAAACTGATGAACGCATAATTATGGGCTATTCAGAAGAAGAGTGGAATTGGGTGAAGAAAAATGAAGCAAACATGTGGAACGCCCTCATCGCTTCAAAAGACCTATACACAACGAGCATGATGATAAAAAATCAATACGTCGGCGAAGGACCTTTCACAAAACCATTTACACAAGAATCACCAGGTCGCGCAGGAGCTTGGCTCGGTTGGCAAATCGTTGAAAGCTATATGCGTAGCAACCCTCAAATATCAATCCAACAACTTCTCCAACAACCTGATGCTCAAATGATATTGAATAACTCAAACTATAGACCGTGAAGAATTGAGAATTGAGAATTGAGAATTGAAAGTAAATTCACTAATAACTACTAACTAATCACTAATAACTATTAAAGTGCCAAATACCAATCCATTAGAACTATTAAATGCCTACATCAAAGAGCATAAACTACGACACACTTACGAACGTGAGCGTGTATTAGAGTATATCCACACTATTGACGGGCATTTTACAACACAATCGGTATTTGAGGCAATAAATGCAGAAAGTCCGATTACGCTAATGACTATATATAATGTATTGGAGTTATTTGTCAAAGCAGGAATTGTGGTGCGCCACCCCTTCTCAGGCAACGAAGTTCAATACGAAACCACCGCACGAGCCAACACACACCATCACCGCATCTGCATATCATGCGGTGCAATAAAAGAGTTTTCCGACCAAAAATTCACTCGAGCAATAAAAAACCGCACATTCTCAACCTTTGAAAAACGATTCCATTCAATATATCTATACGGTATATGCAAAAAATGTCAACCAAAAACCAGAAAAACAAAGAAATAAACCATCAGCAAAATAAAGCATGAAACAATTTGACCACTATACTTCGACCGACAAAATGCGAGACCTAATTCAGCACAACAACTCGCTGATAATGGTGCTTGCCCGATTTGGCATACCTCTCGGCTTTGGCGAAAAAACTGTGGACGAAATATGCCAATCTCACAACATCGACACAAATACGTTTCTCGAAGTAGCCAATTTTGTATCAAACAATAGTTTTGATTACACCAACATCTCGGTCAAATCGCTCATCAACTATCTCAAAAAAGCCCACGAATACTATCTCGAATTCAATCTGCCTGCCATACGTCGCAAACTAATCGAGGCCATCGACCTCGCCCACTCCAACGAAATAAGCATACTAATCATTCGCCTCTACGACGAATATGTCAACGAAGTGAAACGACACATGGGCTACGAAAACAATGTCGTGTTTCGCTATGTCGACAACCTACTACAAAAATACCTAAATCGCAACTACACTATATCAACCTTCGCAGGCAAGCACTCGCCCATAGGCAATAAACTAACACAACTTAAAGACGCAATCATCTGCTACTTCCCCGAAAAGAACAACTATCTGCTCAACGATGTGCTACTCGACATCATGATTTGCGAACAGGACCTTGCCTCGCACTGCAAAATCGAGGACCATCTATTCGTGCCTGCTGTAGAGTTAGAAGAGATAAAACTAAAAAATTCAGGCAAAGCCCAATACTCCGACGACAAAAACAAAGACTTGTCGTACAAAGAAAAATCCGACTCACTCAGTCAGCGCGAAAAAGACATTATTGCTTGCGTTGCCAAAGGCATGAGCAACAAAGAAATTGCCGATGCGCTATTTCTTTCAGTTCACACCGTAACTACCCACCGCCGCAATATCGCAGCCAAACTACAAATTCACTCGCCATCAGGCATCACAATCTACGCCATTGTCAATCACCTGATACGCATCGAAGATCTAAAATAAAAAAAAAAGATAGGGACCACTCAATCGTGTGTCCCTATCTTTTTTTATTTACGAACATAAAGTCGTCGTATCCACAAATAATAGCCCGTGAGAGGCAAACTTGCCCCAAACAAAGCAGCCAAAAAGGCAATCACTCGTGTTGCAATACCTCCAAAACTCCCCACATGCACCGAGTATATCCAGCCTCGCAACTTATTAGCCCTACTGCTATCGGCATACAACTGCTCTGACACTATCTCGCCTGTCTGCTCACTGAACTTATACTTATCGCTTGCTCTCTGATTGCCCCAACCATCTACCGCCACACTCACCTCGCCTTTCGACACTGTTATTTTACTCGCCTCAGGTCGCAACATCTCTACATTTTCAAAAGCCAATTGCCACGAAGCAAATCTATCTGCTTTATTCCTACCTCCTCGTTTATTGTGCGTATCATTCTGGGCAATTGACTTTTGTGTTTCAACACCAAACACATTATAAAAAGCCGTACGATACCAAGAGAACGACCAAGTCAACCCCGTCAGTGCCATAGCCAACAACACAACCAAAGCATAAAATCCACCCGCCACGTGCAAATCATACCAAAACCTACGCCAACCTTTATTCAATTTGACTGTCAATCTATTACGCAACATCTTCTTGCTTCGAGGCAACCACACTACCAATCCCGTAATCAATATCACAACAAACACCAATGTGCTTATACCTACAATAGTTTTACCTACAAAAACTCCCGCATTAGGTGTTGGATCCATCAACCATCGATGAAGACGAAACATTGTTGCAAAAAAAGGCAATCGCTTATAACTCCCCTTCACCTCACCCGTATATTGATCAACATATACCGACGCGTGTTTAGGTTTCGAAAGTTTCACTTGATAAGCCTTTTCGGCACTATCAAACACAGTTATACCCGTCACTTCTACCCCCTCATCAAGCGTAAGCGACACTATCTCTGCCAATTGTTCGAGTGGCAACGCCTTTTCGCCCACTTGCTCTACGGTGTATAATTCTCTATAAATCGCTGCGGTTATCTCCTTTTCGAACACCAACATAGCCCCCGAAAAACAGGTG
>JAZOMI010000038.1:0-15232 GCA_045653825.1 Candidatus Aphodosoma sp.
TACCTATTTGTTCTAAACCTGATGTATTTAATTTGCTTTCATTGGAAGATACAACGCTTACATTCTCTTTTGAACATAGTGGAGCCTTGAAATATGAGGTTGAGTTTGGTCCAAAAGACTTCGTTTTGGGTACAGGTACAACGTTAGAGTTTACTGATATCAAAGATAGATTTGTAGTTTCTGGCTTGAAAGCTAGCACAAATTACGATATCTATATGCGTGCTATCTGCTCTGAGGCTGATACATCTATCTGGTCGTCTGTTGGTAACTATACAACAACTCAAACACCTATCAATCAATTCCCATACAACAATGGTTTTGAAGATGCAGCAGAAAATGCTATGTGGCAATTCAAGCAAGACACCAAAACTAATAATGGTTGGTATATTGATACTGCATACGTTAAAGATGGAGAAAAAGCATTGTATATCTCTAATGATGGAGGTAAAACTGCCGATTATGATTCAAAAATTTCATACTCTTGGGCATATCGTGCTATCGATTTGAAAGAAGGTTCTTATACATTGTCTTTTGATTGGATAGGTAAAGGTTCGGGTAGTAGTAGCACTAATGATATTATGCGTGTTGCATTGTTACCTATTACTGCAACTTTTGATGGCGGAGCCCAAGCAATTAAGTTTGCTGATGGTACTAGTTTGACAAGTTTTGCATCTTCTGCTTTAACTCGTAGCGATTGTTATGATTTAACACCAAAAGTTGGAAGTTATTATAAATATAACGGAGCTTCAAGTTGGAGTGTAAGCGAAATGCCATTTATTGTTACTCCAGAGATGGAACGCTATTACAATTTGATTATATATTGGAAAACGGCTAATAATGGAAAAACAAGTACTGTTCCAGAACCATCAATTGTAGTAGATAATATTTCTATTAAGAAAATCACTTGTCCAACACCATTTGATGTGAAGGCTATAGATGTTACTGATTCAACAGCTATTGTAACTTGGGATTATCTTGGCGATCAACCTGAGTCTTATAACGTAAAAGTATTGAAAACTAACGTTGCTGTTGACCAATTGAATAGCGTAGAAGAATCAGATGTAATTTATGCAGGTAATAATCTTACTGAGGCAAAAGTTTCTTTGTCTAATCTTGCAGAATCATCAACTTATTATATCTATATTCAATCATCTTGTTCAGCAGAAGAACAAAGTTTCTGGTCTGATGCTATAGCATTCAAAACTCCTTGTAAGGCTGTTGCTCCAGATGAAAATGGTAGATATTTCTATGGTTTTGAAGAGCCTTTAGTGAATGGTTTAAGTTCATCATATAAAGTTCCTTCTTGTTTTGTAAATGGAGTATTGAAAGGAGAAAAACTTACTTTGACAAGTAGCACTAATTATATGTATGTTCCTTATGCACAAAAAAATAGTACATCTATCTATTCTAAAACAGGAGATTATGCGTTGAAATTAAATGGTGGTACGTCTTATGCTGGTGGTTATATTGCATTGCCTGCTGTTGAGGGTGATATCAAAGATATGCAGGTTAAGTTCTATATGCGTGCTACTTATCATACTCAAAGTTCAGGAGCTATTAATGCTTCTGCATTGGCTGCTACTTATGCGCGTAAGGTTATTGTAGGTACTATGGGTAACCCTAACGAACCTTCATCATTCGTTGCTATCGATACTATCGAATATCTTTATGATAATACAATTGCTAATAAATTGATTACAAGTGATAGTATGGAATACTGGCATGAAGTTAAAGTGCCATTAGCTACAGCTGCTGGTAGATACATTACATTTGTTAATGGTAATTTTGGCAAGTCATCTAACACTGTGTATATCGATGATGTTATTATCGAACCTGCCGATAAATGTATTACTCCTTATGGAATTTCTGTATCAAGCAGGTCAACAAGCGCAACAATCAACTGTAATTTCGATCCAAATGCTTTAGGTTGTGTAGTGGTTTACTCTACTTCCGAAGATATGACAGAGAATGCTGTTACTACAACTGTAACAGAATTCCCATATACAATCGAAGGTCTCAATCCTGCGACTCGTTACTATGTACGCATGCAACAACTTTGTCGTACAGAAGAGGGCGCAGAGATTGTTTCTGATTGGTCGGAAAAACAAACTTTTGTGACTCCATATCATTATCGTTTCAGTGAAGAGTTCGAAACAACACGTTTCGTACCTGAATTCTGGATGCGTGCAACATCTCCTGATATTGCTACTGTATTCGAAACACAAGCACCGCTTAACTACTTGCCAGACGACAATTCATTGGTATGCTGGAAAACTCGTACAGGTATGCACGAAACAGGTATGTTCTCTACTGGTCATATTCAATCGTCAATCAAAGCTGCTGCATTTGGAACAAAAGATTGGTTAATTACTCCATCTGTTGAATTGGAAAAAGACAGACAATATCACATGTTGTTCGATCTTGCGCTTACCGATATTAACTCTAATTTCCCATTCAACCCTGCAGATGGTGGCTCGAATACAGACGATAAATTCTATGTTGTGGTGTCAGAAGACAATGGTGCTACTTGGACTAATGTCAATACAACTTTATGGGAAAACTCTCTTGCTTCAGATTATGTATTGAATGATATTCCTTACACAGGCCAACGCTATCGTATCGATTTGAGTAAGTATGCTGGTAAAATCATCAAAGTAGCATTCTATCTCGAATCATTAGAGTTGAACTATGAATTGGATATGCACCTTGATAATGTTTATATTAACTCTTATGTCGAAGAGACTGTTCCTGCTGCTATTTGTCAAAGCGAAGATTTCTATTATAATGACTTCTTTGTTGCTTCAGAGGACTTTAAATTAGGAGAAAATGAATTTAGACATCCTAAATATATGAAGTCAGTAGTAGACACTATGTATGCATTTAATATCACAATGACTCCTATGTCTGAAAAATTGATTGAAGCAACAATCTGCGAAGGAGATGTTTATGCAGAAAATGGTTTCCGTGAATTGACAAAAGCTGGTGTTTATAAACAAAAACTTCCTTCAGCTAATGGATGTGACTCTGTAGTAACTTTGAATTTGACACTTACTCCAATAGCAAAAGAAATGGTATTTGACACAATATGTTTTGGTGCAAAATATAGTTGGAATGGTAAGGAGTATGATAAATCAGGTTCTTATACAGATACTTTGCAATCTCAAGTTACAAGATGTGACTCTATTGTAACATTGATGCTTAAAGTTAATGATGCTCTTGCTTCTACAGAAACTGTTGAAATTTGTTTCGGTGAATCATATATATTTGGTGGAGATACAATTACAGAATCTGGTGAATATATAGAAACATTTGTTACTGCTTCTGGTTGTGATTCAATAGTGACTCTTATTGCTACAGTATTGCCAGATTATCGTAAAACATACAACGAAGTAATCTGTGATGGCGAGAAATTTACAGGATATGGATTTAATGATGTAAGTAGAACTGGCACTTATCCTTTGAAACTCACTTCAATCCAAGGTTGTGACTCTACTATAACTTTGAACCTTACTGTTTTGACTGGAGATACAACTCGTGTAGCACAAACAATCACAACAGCCGATCTTCCTTATGAATATCAAGGTAAAGTTTATCCAGAAGGAACAAAACCTGGTGTTCATGTTGATACAATTAAAGTTGAAACAGAAAATTGTGAAGAGGTAATTATATTGACACTTACTATTGAAGAAGTTGTAGGTGTAGATAATATTGCTATGAATGATTTGGTAATGATACCAAACCCTGTACGTGTTTCAGAAAAATTGACTATTGTTGGTGAGTTCTCTGAAGTTGAACGTCAAGGTTTAGTTGTTACAGTATTTAATACTATTGGACAAAAAGTATATGAATCTGAGCCTGTAAATCATCCAATCGAAATTGAAGGTTTACAACAAAGTGGAGTATATGTTGTTCGTATTGTAACTGGAAATGGTAATATTCACCAAGGTAAGATTATTGTTGAATAAGAACAATATGATTAATTAAAAAAGGGCTGACAATCGTCAGCCCTTTTTTCTTTTATATGATAAATAACGTTAGTGCGATATAAAATGCTGGAGGTAATTTGTGTTATCTATGCGTTTTGGGTGAGATAAAGTTATATCGAATTCACGTTAAAAATTTTATTGTTCTATTGAAAAATCAGAATAAGTAATACATACAGTTTTACTTTTTTCACCTAATTGTATATTCCACATTTCACCACTATTTTTTTCTCCTTCCCACCAACTTTCTGATGCAAAAATTAGGTTAAACATGTTGACTTGTAATGTGCTATAAAAAAGTACAGGATTGTCGTATATGTATGAGTATTGGTTGTTATTAATTTTTATAGAATCAACATAACTTTTACTCCAATCTTTAAAATCTGTAGAATAAATTTCACCTAAATAATTTTCTATTCCTTTCTTTTCAAAAGAGTAATGGTATTTATCTAGGATTTTGTATGTTTTTATTGAATCGTTTGTTTGATATCCCGCAGAAACAACAGTTTTATTTTTTGTAATAAAAATGTATGTTTCTTTACCTTTAACATAGTTTATTTGTTCCTCAATTTTAATTTTTTGAAAACCTTCACTTTTTAAAGTATTTCCAACGGAACTAATTTTTTCTCCAACCATTGTTTTTAGTTGGTTTTCAATGTCTTCATTTGTTAAGTCAACGTTAATTTGTTCGCAACTAAAAAGAAGCATTGATAAAGAGATAATTAAAAGAATTTTTTTCATAATTTTTAAGTTTTTATTTATAATATTTATTTTCGTATAAATTATTAATTTATGATTATTAATTAATGGTTAATAGTTTTTTATGTTTTGCAAAGGTAAGAAATTTTTGGGATATTGAAATATATGAGTGTGAATTTTTTGTAGAAGTGTTTTTTTGTTGTAAAAGTTGTATTTTTTTAGTAACTTTGCAGTTTAGTTAATGCACAATGCAGAATGCATAATGCACAATTGAAAATCAATAAGATAAGATATATGAAAGATTTTAAACGTACGTTGGTTACTACGGCGTTGCCGTATGCAAATGGTCCGGTGCATATTGGTCACTTGGCAGGTGTGTATGTCCCAGCAGATATTTATGTAAGATATTTGCGATTGAAGGGCGAAGAGGTGTTGTTTATTGGTGGCTCTGACGAGCACGGAGTGCCTATCACGATTAAGGCTAAAAAAGAGGGTGTTACGCCTCAAGATATTGTTGTCCGCTATCACGGTATTATCAAAAAATCGTTTGAAGAGTTGGGTATTTCGTTTGATATCTACTCACGCACAACATCGAAAATTCACTACGAAACTGCGGCTGAATATTTCAAGAATTTGTATGAAAAAGGCGAGTTTGTAGAGAAAACATCGGAGCAATACTACGATGAAGAGGCTGGTCAATTCTTGGCAGACCGTTATATAACAGGTACATGCCCTCACTGTAAAAACCCTAATGCGTATGGCGACCAATGTGAGGCTTGCGGTACGAGCTTGAGTCCGCTTGACTTGATAGAGCCAAAATCGGCTATTTCGGGTTCGAAACCAGTATTGCGTGAGACAAAACACTGGTATTTGCCATTGGACAAACACGAAGCATGGCTCCGTCAGTGGATATTGGAAGACCACAAAGAGTGGAAAACAAACGTGTATGGTCAATGCAAATCGTGGATTGACATGGGCTTGCAACCACGCGCGGT
This sequence comes from Candidatus Aphodosoma sp., assembly GCA_045653825.1. Classification (GTDB taxonomy): domain Bacteria; phylum Bacteroidota; class Bacteroidia; order Bacteroidales; family Paludibacteraceae; genus Aphodosoma. Next base: position 5,678 of record JAZOMI010000038.1, read on the forward strand.
GAGTCGCGACTTGGATTGGGGTGTGCCAGTGCCAGTAGAGGGTGCAGATGGTAAAGTGCTCTATGTGTGGTTTGACGCGCCAATTGGCTATATTTCAAATACAAAAGAGTTGTTGCCAAACGATTGGGAAAAATGGTGGAAAGATCAATCAACACGTATGCTTCACTTTATCGGTAAAGACAATATCGTGTTCCACTGCATTGTGTTCCCAGCGATGTTGAAGGCCGACGGATCGTATATTTTGCCAGAGAATGTGCCAGCCAACGAGTTCCTCAACCTCGAAGGCGATAAGATTTCTACATCTCGCAACTGGGCTGTTTGGTTGCACGAATATTTGGTAGAATTCCCAGGCAAACAAGATGTGTTGCGCTATGTACTCACAGCCAATGCGCCTGAAACAAAAGATAACGACTTCACATGGAAAGATTTCCAAACAAGAAATAATAGTGAGTTGGTGGCTATATTTGGTAACTTTATCAACCGTGCTTTGGTGTTGACACACAAATACTTTGATGGTGTGGTGCCAGCTATGGGTGAATTGACTGACTATGACCGCGAGACATTGAAAGAGTTTGCTGATGTGAAAGCAGATGTAGAGTCGTACCTCGACAACTTCCGTTTCCGAGATGCACAAAAAGAGGCAATGAACTTGGCGCGTATCGGTAATAAATATCTTGCAGATACAGAGCCTTGGAAATTGGCTAAGACAGACATGGCACGCACAGCTACTATCTTGCACATCGGATTGCAAATTGCTGCAAACTTGGCAATTGCGTTCGAGCCATTCTTGCCATTCTCGGCTAAAAAATTGCGCGACATGTTGGGTATGGAGTCGTTTGCATGGAACGACCTCGGCAGCATTGAACTCTTGAAAGAGGGTGCAAAACTTGGCGAAACACAATTGTTGTTCGACAAAATCGAAGACTCGGTAGTAGAAGCACAAGTGCAAAAACTCCTCGACACTAAAAAAGCTAACGAATTGGCTGCATATAAACCAGCCGAAGTGAAACCAAACGTGGCATTCGACGAGTGGGAAAAGACCGATATTCGCGTGGCTACAGTATTGGAATGCACCAAAGTGCCTAAGGCAGACAAGTTGTTGCAATTCAAATTGGACGATGGCATGGGCGGTCGCACAATCGTGTCGGGCATCGCTCAAAGCTATCCAAACCCAGAGGAGTTGCTAGGCACACAAGTGTTGTTTATTGCTAACTTTGAGCCTCGCAAATTGAAAGGTATCGTGTCGGAAGGTATGATTCTCAGCGCAGTGGATGCTGATGGTAAATTGGTATTGTGCCGTCCAAGTCGCGAGGTGAAACCTGGTTGCTCGGTAGGATGATGGTCTGCAGGTAATTTTTGCTATATCGCTACGCTTTTTGCAAAAATCACCCGCAGTTACAGATATTTGACGCTTTCAGCGTCGTATACGTTAGAATCTATTTGTTTAATTTAAATTTATTAATCACTATGGCTTTTACTAAATCAAAAGACAAAAAAATTGCAGGTGTTTGCGGTGGTATTGCAGAACACTTTGGTTGGGATGTATCAATGGTACGTATCGCTTATATTATTCTTACATTCTTGACAGGTTCTGCTTTGGCATGGCTTTATTTAATCTTAATGTTTGTATTGCCAGATGCAAAATAAACGCCTTTTATCTCTCGACATATTGCGGGGTATCACCATTGCCGGCATGATAATGGTGAACAACCCTGGGTCGTGGGGATCGATTTATGCTCCACTGAAGCATGCAACATGGAACGGATTGACACCGACAGACTTGGTGTTTCCATTCTTTATGTTTATCATGGGTGTGAGTATGTATATTAGCTATAGTAAATTTGGGTTTAAATTTTCTGGTAGCACATTCACTAAATTGTTGCGTCGCTCGTTGGTGTTGTTTGGCATCGGGTTGTTTTTGAATTGGTTTGGATTGACATGCCGTGGTATGTCGGCTTTGCGCGACTCGGATATGAATTGGTTTCTTCGTCTTTGGGATGCAGGATTTCTTCATTTAGAGAAATGGCGCATAATGGGCGTATTGCAACGCTTGGCATTGGTTAGTTTTTGTGGGTCGTTTATCTTGCTTACTGTGCGTCAGAAGTTTATACCATGGCTGATAGGTGTAATTTTGGTAGCATATTCAGCGTTGATGATATGCACAAATAGCCTTGAATTGGGGGTTGAAAACTTAGCAGCACGCATAGATTTGGCCATTTTGGGCGACAGTCATATGTATCATATCAGTGGTGTAGCGCTCGACCCAGAGGGTTGGGTGTCGACAATACCATGTATAGCGCATGTGTTGATAGGCGTGATGGCAGGGGCATTGATAATGAGCGTAAAAGATAATCATTTGCGCATAGAGCGTTTAGGTCTATTAGGTGCTGTTATTTTGATGCTTGGATTCATTTGGGATTATGCAATGCCAATCAATAAAACATTGTGGAGTTCATCTTATGTTTTGGTAACATGTGGTTTGGCTTCGCTCCTTTTGGCTGTTTTGATATGGTTGATAGATGTGAAAGGATATGGACGTTGGACAATGTTTTTCGAGACATTTGGAGTGAATCCGATGGCAATATTTGTGTTTGCAGGATTGTTTGCCAATTTGATTTCAAATATTGGATTTGTGACATCGGCAGGTAAATGGATGAGCCTTAAAGGTTATCTTTATGCCGATATTTTATCTCCGACTTTTGGTCCAACATTAGGTTCACTTGTATTTGCACTGATGTTTATTTGCTTCTGCTGGTTTGTGGCGTTGCCATTATATAAAAAGAAGATTTATATAAAGATATAGTCACACATCAACATATAAAAATATAGGCGGACAATCCATCTCGGGTTGTCCGCCTATTTTATTTAGATTTTAGATTTTGCTGTAATTATGGTATTTTTGTATCTTATTTTTTGAAGTAGCGATTGTAGAGACCTTCGAAACCTTTACCGTGACGAGCTTCATCTTTAGCCATTTCGTGAACAGTGTCGTGAATAGCATCGAGGTTACGTTCTTTAGCGATACGAGCGATACGCATTTTGTCTTCACAAGCGCCAGATTCGGCGTTCATACGTTTTTCGAGGTTAGTTTTAGTATCCCATACTACGTCGCCAAGAAGTTCAGCAAATTTAGCTGCGTGTTCAGCTTCTTCCCAAGCATAGCGTTTGAAAGCTTCAGCGATTTCAGGATAGCCTTCGCGGTCAGCTTGACGGCTCATAGCGAGGTACATACCTACTTCAGTAGCTTCGCCCATGAAGTGAGCATTGAGGTCGCGAATCATATCTTCGCCAGTGCCTTTAGCTACACCGATTTCGTGTTCAGTAACGAATTGGAGTTTATCTGTTACAACGAGTTCTTTGAATTTTTCAGCAGGTTGTTTGCATTGAGGACAAGTAGCAGGAGCAGCGTCACCTTCGTGAACATAACCGCAGATTGTGCAAGAAAATTTTTTCATAGTTGTAATTTTTAGTTAGTTATTAATATTTTAAATTTTATTTAAATAATCCTTTAATTTTTTCGAAGATAGATTTGTTTTCTGTTTGTTTTTCGTTAGGTACTTCTTTGAATTTAGAAGATGGTTGTTTGCAAACTGGGCAAACTGATGGTGGTTGTTCGCCATAGTGGACATAACCACATACTGTGCATACATACTTTTTCATAGTAATAGATTTTTATTAATTATTAGTTATTAGTTATTATATGCTTGCTCCTTATTCCTTACTCCCTACTCCCTGTTCCTTACTCCCTATTTGTAAGCATTTTGGGCATTTTCCCCAATAATATACGTGTACATTTTCAATTTTGAATCCTGAAGTGTTTCCGTCTGACATATTTGGTTGTTCTATGTCGTAAAGTTCACCACATGATTGACAGCGGAAGTGTGCGTGTGAACTTGTATCGGCGTCATAGCGCACATTTTTTTCATCTATTGTAAGAGCAAGAACCGCGCCATTCTCTACTAAGTTGCGCAAAACATTATATACCGTCGTTTTGCTGAGCGTAGGCATCGTAGGATTCAGTGCCAAATATATGTCATCGACCGTTGGGTGGATGCGATGCTCAAGCAGATATTTAAGTATCGCAATGCGCTGCACCGATGGGCGGATGTTATGGCTATTTAATATGTCTATCGCTGTTGTCATTTTTTATTGTTTTACAAATTTGTAATCTTATTTCATTTTTGTAATGATTACATTTTTAATTTCGATGCAAAATTATAACAAATATTTCACATATGCAATAGTTTGATGAAAATTTAATATTTTTTAACTTTTAGACCTTTAATGTTAATAAAAAAAGTAGTAACTTTGATAACTGAAATCATATATGTTTTTTTTGAACATAAATTATCGTTAATTAATCGTAAATTATTTATAATTAATGGATAATTGGTAGTAATTTGTGTTAAAGGAAAAAATAATTTATCTGTTGCGAGTCTATAAATTTCGTGTTTCGGTCTAATATCTAAAAAATCTATAAAATTAAATTCGAATGGCAAGTCTTGCTACTCGCTACTCGTTACTAAAAATCTATAAAATGAAAAAAATTGCTTTAATTACAGGTGCAACATCTGGTATTGGTCGTGCAACGGCGATAGCGTTGGCTGACGAAGGTTATAATCTTGTTCTCACTGGCCGTAGAAAAGAGCGTCTTGACGAGTTGAAAGAGTTGGTTGGCTTAACATATAAGGCAGATGCTTTGGTGCTTAATTTTGACGTACGTAATCAAGCTGAAGTAGCAGCTGCTGTGGCATCTATTCCGGCTGCATGGCGTAAAATCGATGTTTTAGTTAACAATGCAGGTTTGGCTGTGGGTCTTAATCCTATTCAAGAGGGTTTGCTTGAAGATTGGGAGCGTATGATTGACACAAATATTAAGGGTTTACTTTATATGACTCGCGAAATAGCTCCGTTGATGTGTGAACGTGGAGCTGGTCATATCGTGAATATTTGTTCAACAGCCGGTAAAGAGGTATATGCTAATGGTAACGTATATTGTGCTACAAAACATGCAGTAGATGCAATTAGCAAGGGTATGCGTATTGATATGCTCAAATATGGCATTAAAGTAACAAATATTTGTCCAGGTGCGGTAGAAACTGAATTCTCTATCGTACGTTTCAAAGATGATAAAGAACGTGCTGACAAAACATACGAAGGTTATACTCCACTTGTAGGTGAAGATATTGCTAATCTTATTCGTTTTGCTGTTACATTGCCACCACACGTTTGTATTAATGACCTTGTGGTTACACCAACGGCACAAGCAAACGCAACAAATATTTTAAGAAAATAAATTTTCTTAATGCTTAATGCACAATTCACAATGCACAATTATAGAAATATTTAGTGCCGAGAGGCAATTGTGTATTGTGCATTGTGCATTTTGCATTGAATAAACTATGTCAAAAGCAAAAAATAAATATTATGTAGTGTGGAAAGGTAGGCTTACGGGTATATTCGACTCGTGGGAAGAGTGTCGTAAGCAAACCGAGGGCTTTGAAGGGGCGCAATATAAAGGGTATCCAACCTTAGAATTAGCAGAGGCAGCTCACAAACTCAACTATTGGCAAGCTGTTAAACAAGGAGTAGGGAGTAGGGAACAGGGAATAGGGAGTAAGGAGCAGGGAATAGGGAGTAGGGAGCAGATAGTAGTGCCGTCGCTTTCGGTTGATGCGGCGTGTAGTGGCAATCCTGGTCTCATGGAGTATCGTGGAGTGGATACGGCTACTGGGCGTGAGATATTTCGTATGGGACCATATCCTGATGGGACAAACAACGTAGGCGAATTTCTTGCGCTTGTTCATGGACTTTCGTTGATGAAGAAGAATGGATGCACATTGCCTATTTATTCTGATAGTGTTAGTGCTATTGCTTGGGTGCGAGCTAAGCAGTGCAAAACCAAACTCATGCGCACAGAGCGCAATATTCCCCTTTTTGACCTTATAGCCCGTGCTGAACGATGGTTGCAATCCAATACCTATTCCAATCAAATTCTCAAGTGGGATACTCCAAATTGGGGCGAAATTCCAGCTGATTTTGGAAGAAAATAAAAACAATTTTTTGTTATGTCAATAAAAACAGATCATTTCTTCTTTGCTTGTATGCTATTTTTTGTAATAGCATTGAGCTCGTGTACTAAAGAGATTGATTATAAAGGAAATGAAACTGATCCACTCTTGATTGTTGAGGCTTCTTTGGAACCTGATATGTGGTATGATAAAAGGGATAATGTGACATATTATGGAATGTTATATTTCACTATTCGGAGTACACAATTTTTTCTTGATACGACAAAAAAATCATTATTAGAGGATGATGTTGTGTGTTATTTACAGCATAATGATGATCCGTTTATTGAAATAAAAGATGGGAGGTATAATATATCTGAACCAATAAATGTTGGAGATGTTTTTCGTTTGAAAGTGTGTCATCCTGATTATCCTACAGTTATAGCTGAGGTTGTTGTGCCAGATTTAGATGATACAGTTGTTAAAATAGATGCTAGTAGTTTTCAGTTTGTGCCTCGTGGCATCCTTGATAAACCAAGTTATCAGTTTGATTTTATTATAGATTCAAAAACAAAGAAAAGTTCGAATAATGCCATTTTATTGGAAGTTGATACCGATATGAAAAGAGTTGATATTGATATGAAATTAGGAGCGTCTCACTATTCTTCTTTTTCTTATTGGTGGAGTAATGACCCAATTATAACTAATAATTTATTACATCAAACTGATGATGGATATATGGGTTTGTATCAAGAGTCGAATTGTATGGCTGGTCCAGTTTTGTTTCCGACAGCGGATATAACTAGTTGGCCATATCGTTTTTCTTTTATGATTCCAGCTGAAGCGGTAAGATATGATTTTAATGGAGAAAAATCTGATTATGATGAAATAAAATATTTATTTGAATCTTGTACTTTTCATTTTACTATTACCAATTCTGAATATTTGGAGTATTTGCGTATGATGTATATGGCAGAAAGTGGGCATTCAATATTGTCTGAACCTGTGGTTGTTACTTGTCAGAATGTTGAAGGTGGATTAGGTTATTTTAATGTAGAAAATATGTTTTATTTTGAGTTGACAAAAGATGATATTTCTGAACTTTTGTCGAAACAAATCCATTGAATTTTTATTGTATGATGAATTTGAAGCAGACATTTTATGTGAAAACAACTATTTTTAGACGAGTTGTTTTCGTAGTGTTTTGTTTCTTATTTCCATTAGTTCTGAGTGCCAAACACTACACAATTTGTGGTTATATAACCGATAGTTTGTCGTCTGAGTCGTTATTGTCGGCAACAATTTACGATACTAATCATAATCGAGGCACAACTACTAATTCCTATGGTTTTTATTCTTTAACTTTGCCAGAAGGCGAGTGCCGATTACTATTTTCTTATGTGGGGTATTCTTCCCAGACTATTTCTCTAAATCTTTCGAGCGATACTATAGTAAACATCCGACTTTCGTCTCATAATGTACTGTCTGAAGTTGAAGTGCTTTCAAAAAGTGTACAAGGTGTCGAAACTTCACAGATGTCAGCTATTGAACTTCCTATAAATTTCATAAAAGGTATACCTTCTATAGGAGGTGAATCGGATGTTATTAAAGCAATGCAACTATTGCCAGGCGTTCAGTCAGGTAGCGAAGGACAAGTTGGACTTTATGTTCGAGGCGGTGGACCAGATGAGAATCTTATATTGTTTGATGAAATACCTTTGTATAATATAAGTCACATGTTAGGACTATTTTCGGTATTTAATGCCGATATTATCAAAAATGTAATCTTATATAAAGGCAATTTCCCTGCAAAATATGGAGGTCGATTATCAAGCGTTCTTGATATTAGGCAAAAAGATGGCAATATGCAAGAGTATCATGGCTCATTGTCGTTAGGTTTGTTGTCTGCAAAAGTTAATCTAGAAGGACCTATTTGGAAAAACCATACATCATTTAATATTTCGGCTCGTCGTACTTATTTTGATTGGATTATACCCGTGATGTATCAAATCGGAGGTTCTGAATCAATGAATCCAGGCGACTATATGGGTTATGCTTTTTGGGATGTTAATGCCAAAATAACACATCGTTTCTTAGATTACGACCGTTTATCTGCATCTTTTTATATGGGTGACGACAATATGTATTCCAATATTGAAACAACCGATGAAGAATTTAGAATTAAAACTAAAAATAATTGGATGTGGGGTAATCTTCTTGCGTCGCTTAATTGGACTCATGTTTATTCCCCTCAGCTCTTTTCTACAGCCGTATTATCTTATTCGCGTTATCGTTTCAATTTAGGTGTAGATATGAACGAATTTGATATTGTTGATGCTATTGATACACGATATAAAATGAATTATCGGTCTAATATCGAAGATATAATAGCCCGATATAGTTTTGACTATAATCCTCATCCTAGTCATCATATTGAGTTTGGCGCGCAATATGCTTTTCATATCTTTAAACCTGCAGTTAAGAGTACCTATAGTCATATGAAGGATTTATATGGAAAGGCGGTTGTGGATACCACTTATGGCGATATGCCTATATATACCCACGAAGCATCGCTTTTTATTGAAGATAATTGGGATATTTGTCGTAGGTTAAAGTTGAATATGGGGTTGCGGGGGTCACTATATGCTGTTGATAACAAAGTTTATCCGAATCTTGAACCTCGTGTTGGTTTACGCATTCTTCTTTTGCGCGACCTTTCGTTTAAAGCCTCTTATCAGTATATATCTCAATATGTGCATCTTTTGTCTTCGTCAAATCTGATGTTGCCTATTGATCTTTGGGTACCTGTTACTCGCACTATGCCCCCTATGACTAGCCATCAAGTTGCAGCCGGATTTTTCTATAACATCCCTAATATAGCCGATATTTCTGTTGAATGTTATTATAAGTCAATGAACAATCTTATTGAGTATAAAGAGGGTGCATCTCTTATCACTTCAACTGATAATTGGACAGAAAAAGTTAATCTCGGTCGGGGCTGGAGTTATGGAGTTGAGTTTCTTGTTCAGCGCACAGTCGGGAAATTTACAGGCTTGATAGGTTATACATGGAGTCGAACTGAACGCAAATTCGATCGTGAGGGTATGGTAATCAATGGTGGCAAAACATTCCCTGCGCGTTATGATCGCACTCACGACCTCTCTGTATCTTTGCAGTACCGACCAACTAAATTAATTGATTTATCTGCTACATTTATTTATGGAACAGGTGCATGTGGTACATTAGCCACGCAAATTATGCCTGATGGTTCTGCTGTTGCCACTTCGCGCAACAACTATCGTTTGCCAGATTATCATAGGTTGGATTTGGGCGTAAATTTCCATTTCGATCGACGCAAAGGGCGATATGGCGAGCATTTATTGTCTGTGGGTTTTTATAATGTTTACAATCACCAAAATCCATATTATGTTTATGTTGAAGATGTATATGTTAATGGAAATAGAGAGCCAAATTTAAATCAAGTTTCCCTATTCCCAATGTTACCTTCTATTAGTTATACTTTCCGTTTTTAACGTGAGTTCGA
>JAZOMI010000039.1:0-6931 GCA_045653825.1 Candidatus Aphodosoma sp.
GGAATACACACTGTGAGTGTGTATTTTTGCGCTCACTTTTTGGAGGTTTGCTTGCTTGCAGGTTGCTTGAGGGTTGCTTGAGGTTAGTACACACTGTGAGTGGGTGTTTTTTATAAGGAACAGGGAACAGGGAATAGGGAATAGTTTTTTCTATTTTTTTCTTTTTTCTTTTTCCTCTTTTTTTCTTGCTATTTTTACTTTTTCTTTTTTTTATTTTTTTTCTTTTTTTTTCTGAATAATTAAATATATATATATTTTTTATTCTGAAATATTGATTAAATAATTATTTTATTCTTCTTTGACGCATACGCGTACACACGCATACGAGCACACGCACGAACGCAAGGTGAAAAAAAAAGACATAAGAACATAATAACAAAATTTATTATACCATATTTTTTATGTTATTCTGTCTTTTAAAAACAAAAAAAAATGAAAAAAAAATGCATGATTGGATTCTTCGTTGCGAAGAGTTCAAAGGAGTTGACCTCAAGGTTGACTATGGTTGTCCGCTGATGGGACAGGTGGATTTTGCGCGCTTCAGGGCTTTGCTGCGCGAAGTCGGTGTTTGTGATTTTGGCGATGATGCCGAGGCAGTGCGCCTGATGGCGGCGATGATGAATTCGCTGTTTTGGGACTACGACTCGACAGAGCATCGTTTAGCCGATGGTTCGCTGTCGGAGTCGCTAATCGATGACCTTTGCGACCGCATGGTGGTGGAACGCATGGTGCTGCTACATCTGACGAGGATTGCCGACCACTACAAACATTGCGCCAAGGAGTTTGCTGGCGAAAAGGTGATTCTGGAACAATCGTTGGCGGCTATGGCTGATGTGGCGCAACGGATGGGTATCGACCGCCGCTACACGCTGGTGGCGCATCTGCTGATGTTGGAACTACATGTGCTAGTGGAGGACATATCGGTGTTTGAATCGAAGGAGAAGTGCGCAGAGGCGACCTCTACTCTCTTGGTGATGCGCTTGTCGGTGACGCGTGCGCTAGGCTACCTCGACCGTGAACACTATGGTCGGCGCATAATTTCGGAGGAGGAATACTCTACTCTCGTTGATGAGGTGACGGCTGTGCTATCGTCGGAATGCCTACCCGAAAAGATTAAGCCTCTCGCACTACGCCCTAATGGTGCGCTGCGCAGTGGTTTTTCCTACACGTTTGTGACCTATGGTATCAGTATCGTCTATCGCCGCTACTCGATAGAGCGCAACACGTGGATTGAATATCTATGCAAGAAAATTGACCGCCCAAAATCGGCATTAGAAGCTAAATTCACACTGCGCCCGACTAGTTGGGAGGAGAAAATTGAAGAGTGTCGCCCATAGTGGGTCCGTAGGTAATCGGTAGATTGCTGTAGACATCCGTTTTACATCGGCTTGTAACATGCTATGTTATAGGTCGATGAGGATTGATATGCGCTTTTCTATGGTTTCTACTAGTTTGGAGTATGATGTTTTGCGAACTTTGCGGTGTGAAAATTAAATGTTGTTTTTTTAACAGAAGTACAAAATTTATTTATCGGGACAAAATGGTTTGGTTGTTTTCTTTAGTTTCTGTTGGCTGATATTGTTTTTTTTAAGTATAAGCCCTAACCTTCGCTCGGTTCGACATCCACATATAATGAGACTTGTACTTGAAAACAAAAAATTGTCCTTACAAAAATCATAAAATAGAGATTAAACCTTATAAGCCTAAAAATTAGTTTTGTACTTATGTTGAAAGTTTAAAAAAATTTGCTATGAAAAAAAGAATCAGAATCATCGACCGCAAGTCGCTCGAAAAGGCTATGACGCTCTATGCGAAAGCCAGAACTAACCGTGTATCTCTCAACAACGCCATGGAGGAGCAGTTGCAAATGGTGCGGAACAACTACACCGACCGCATCAATGAATGCGACGAGGAATGTGATGCACTATCTGCCGACATGATTGAGTATGCTCGTGAGAATCGCGAAACGGTGTTCCCCTCGGGCGTGAAACACATCGAACTTGCCGACGGCACTATTGGTTACAAACAGGGGCGCAATTCGCTTGCATTGCAAGAGGGTCACACTTGGGCTTCGGCGTTGGAGGCTTTACAAAACGACAAATCGGGCAAACCCTACATCCGCGTCAAACTCGAAATCGACAAGGCGCGCCTCATTGCCGACCGCGACAAACCGAAGGTGGCACAAATCATCGACCGCGTGGGATTGCAAATCGTCAATGCCGAACAATTTTATGTCGAAGCAAAAGGGTAATTCTTTTTGACAGGAAGACACGAAGACACGAAAATAAATTTTTAACGATATTATTTTTAACGCAAATTATCATTAATTATCCATTAATAAAAAAAATATTTACGATTAATTTATGGTGATTTGCGTTTCAAAAAAAATTCTTGTTATCATGTCTTCATGTCTAACGAAAAAAATCCATGATAAGTTACTATCTGTCGCCGATTACGAATACTCGTCCTGCACGATGTGTAACGCTCGAGGAGGTGTACAAGATGATTATCTCTAAAAAGTGGGCGCAAACGACTCGATTGTTGCGCTCATTTTCACAAAGAGAGCGTTCGGGCTACAAGTGTCGCCAATTGCCATTTGTTAGTTTTTCGGGTATATTCACCATACGCCACAGCAATCACTTAGTGCGCCACTCTGGTCTGCTCTGCTTCGACTTCGACCATGTGGGCTGCGAGCCGTGCGTGCGACAGCTGCAACGCCAACTGATTGCCGACCCACGACTCGATGTGCGCCTCGCCTTCCGCTCTCCGTCGGGCGATGGGTTGAAGTTGGTCATCGGAGTGGCATCGCTCGTGGGACTTGGACCATCGGCAGTTGTGAGTCGGGAGCAGATAATCGAGATGCACAATGCCGAGTATGCAAAAATCGCACAACACATCCTACAGCGGCACAACATCCAGGTGGACAAAACTAGCGACGTGGCTCGCGCCTGTTTCCTCTGTCACGATACAGAAGCTTATATAAAACTCCCTTCGGTCGTGTCTATAGTCAACAGTCAACCGACAACAGTAGGGACACGGCATGCCGCAAGTCCGACCTTCGACCATCGACCTTCGACTGTTGACCAAAAACTCGAATATGCCATACAACGTCTCGAAGCAAATCGAATCGACGTGACAACACACTACTACGACTGGTATCGCATAGGCATGGCATTGGCGTCGCACTTCGGCGAAGCAGGTCGGTCGTACTACCACCGCATCTCGCAATTCTATCCACACTACACATTAGCCGAAACCGACAAACAATATGACCGCTGCCTTCGATACAATCATCACCGCATAGGTATAGGCACACTGTTTTATTTAATTAATAAGTAATAAGTAGCAAGTAGTAAGTAGTGAGATACCATTCGGATTTAACACTATATTCCCTGAATAAGGAGCAAGTAACGAGTAGCGAAATGCTAGCGGATAAGCATAACAGAACGGACGCACGAGCCGTGCGCCCTACAATAATCTACAAAAATATGAAACGTGTATATAAATCAGATTTGGCTCGTGCGGCGGGGGTGTCGGAGCAGACGATGCGACGATGGTGTCGTGAGCATCAAGAGAACCTTTCGCGCCTTTTTACACCCCCTAGGGCAAAGATTTTGCACCCATTGGCAGTGCGATACCTGTGCGACCACTATTGCATAGAATTGCCTGAGAAATAAAAAAAATCCCCACTGACTTTGGAGTTGAAGTCGGTGGGGGGGGACAAATGATACACGAATGCTATGCGGAATTTTGTTCCGAGCTGATGTTACTTAAACAACAAAGAAAATATGGTTTGGCGGTCGTCACTACGGAGGAGGCGGATGGTGCCATTGTGGAGGCGCATGATTTGGCGCGAGAGGCTGAGACCGATGCCAGTGCCATCGGGTTTAGTAGAGAAAAAGGGTATGAATATCTGCGACTGACTCTCGCGACTGATAGGTGCGCCGTTGTTAATTACATCGATGCGCACGGCGTCGGATGGTTCGATTGTGCCTACGATGTCGATAGTTGTAGCTCCGGCTTGGATAGCGTTGCGGATGAGGTTGATGAGTATTTGCGAGATTTGACCTTCGTCGGCATAGAGGAGGATGTCGTTGGTTTTCTCGATATAACGACATGTGACATGAGTGTCGGCGAAGTGTTGCGATGAGAGATTTAACACTCGATCGACCAACTCTTTGAGCATAAAGGCTCGCTTGACTGGCGTTGCCACTCGGGTGAGGGTGCGATAGGTGTCGACAAACTTGATTAGTGAGCGAGATGAGGCAGCTATGGTTGCTAATCCGCTCTGCAAATCGGGCGAAGTGATGTCGGCAGAGAGAGTTTCGCTGAGCGATGCTATCGGCGTGACGGTATTCATGATTTCATGAGTCAACACCCGAATCAAACGTGCCCATGCCAACTCTTCATTCTCGGCTATATCGCTACTAATGTCGTTAAATGCAATGATTTTCATCGGAGTGCCATGTATTTTGGTCTCCGATGCAATGACGGCGAGACGCACTTCGCCTCGCTCGGTGTAGATGCTCACACGCTGTTCGTTGTCGGGCAACACTTCGCGAAAGGCTTTGTATAGTTCGGGCGAGATGTTGTTCAACTGACGAATATGGCTGATGCGCGAAAAGCCTAACAATAGAGATGCCATTCGATTGGAATATACCACCCTGCCATCATCGACAACTATTACGCCTGTTTGCACATGGTCAAGCATCTGTCCAAAATATCGCTCCTGTTCGCTGATTTCGTGTCGCTCTTTGTCGAATATGGTGCGCAATCGGTTGAGGGTTTTGTTAAAGCCTCGCCCAATGAGCACTCGCTCGTCGAAACGAAAATTCAACTCTTTGTCTTCAAGGGCATCGAGCATATAATCGACCTTGTGGCGCATCTTGGTATATACGACAACGCCCACCACCACGGCTACGATGATGGCGGTGATGAGAGAAACAAATATAATGCTTGATATGTCCATATACGATTAAGCCTAAATCAAAATACGTTCGATATAATTTTTACAGCACACGAACTTTCCGCTGGTCTTTTACATCAAATTGACATCAATATAAAAAACCAAATAACCAAAGTGGAATACGATTAATATCTCCAACTGAAGTATTATCTATTGCTAAAAAGCTATTTTTCACACCACTTATTTGCTTAAAAGTTTTTGATGCCCCCCCTACTTCAAATGTATATTGTGAATCAACAAAAAAATCACCTTTTTTTGCCAAATATACTTCATGCCCTGCTTCAGTTAACTGGTTACAGAAAAAGGTTTCTCGTATGGTTCCTATGTTAGTATTAGAAGATAAAGCATGCATTAAATTAGAATTACCCAAATATATTTTATCAGGCTTTCGCAACATCCCTATAGAACGAGGTTCTCGGGTAATCAAACGTAACACCCCTGCCTTTTCTAAAGTATATAACATACGTAATCCACCTTCGCGATTTGTTTCGACAGCAGCGAATAGTTCCGTCATATTTGGTGTCAAAGGAACAGCCTCAGACAATACCATAAGTAAACGTTTGGTTTTCTGAATCGTAGAATAATTAACATCTTCCAACGCTGGCCAATCCCGCTCTAATATCAACCAAATTGTCTCTTGTAGTCGTTGTTCAAAACCATCTCCTTTTTCTTTGTAAAATGGATAACATCCATTGTTTAAATAAGATTCAAATAAAGGTTGAATAATATGCTGCTCGGATATAAAAGAAGCTATGTTAACGGAATCACTTAATATTTGGTCTAATGAATATGCAGAAAACTCTACTCCTGTTTCAATGGCAATATACTCTCGCAACGACATTACAGGCATGGTATAAAGACGTAAACGTCGAGACAAATCGCCCGCTTGCGTATTGATATGTAACATACTACTACCAGTAAACACAATATACAGAGTAGGGAAATCGTCATATATATTTTTAATTTCAGTTTGCCAATTATTATAGTGGTGAATTTCATCTAAAAATAAATGAGTCCCACCATGCTGCTGATGATACATAGCAAGGTCATAAAGCGAATGAGTTTGAAACCATCCGTGATCTAAACTCGCATATAATACAACCTGACGATTGGGAAATGTCTCCTTAATATGTTGCAAAACCAAAGTTGTTTTTCCCACCCCACGATAGCCTCTAATACCAATTAACCGATTCTCCCAATTGATTTTATGGTACAAAAATCTATGAAACTTGGTTTCTGTAGCCTGTAGGCGACTGGTCATCGCCTGACGTAAAATAGAAATATCTTCAATCATAAACTTGCTAATATATAATGAACAACAATAAATATGCTCGCAAATTTACAATATTTTTTTTACACAAACAAATTTTTTATAAAAAATCACCGCTAGAGCGGCGATTTTTAGGGCGATTTTCAATTTTAGAACGGCGAAATGCCTATTTTATACATTCTTATCAAATGCCGTATTTTTTTAGTTTGGCATATAATGTAGGACGACTGATGTCGAGTGATTTGGCTACGAGCGAGAGGTTGCCGTCATATTGGTTCATTGCGGCACGAATAGTGCGCTCTTCGGCAGCTTCGAGGGTTTCTAAGGGTTCTGAACCCCCTCCCCCTATGGGTACTCCCGATTGTGAATTTATGGTTTGTAACTGAATGTCAGACGATAGAAGTTCTACCCCATCGGACAATATCACTGCTTTTTCTATACAATTTTGCAACTCTCGAATATTACCACACCACGAATGAGTCAACAGGAGCTTGACGGCTTCGGCTGATACCGACGCAACGGCACGATGATATTTTTCGGCATAGAGATTGACAAATCGCTCGGCAAGAGGCAATATCTCGTCGGTACGCTGACGAAGTGGAGGCAACTGCACGTGGAATGTGTTGATGCGATAATAGAGGTCTTCGCGGAATGTGCCCTCTTGCACCATTTGCGGTATGTCTTTGTTAGTTGCA
>JAZOMI010000040.1:0-13922 GCA_045653825.1 Candidatus Aphodosoma sp.
ATATTTTAATCCTCTGTTTTGTTTGTATTTTATTAGAAAGGGGAGGATAATTATATTTTCAATTATTATGATAATTGAAAATATAAGGAGTAAGGAGTAGGGAGTAGGAAATAAAGGGTAATTAGTAAAGAATAGGGAACAAGGAGCAAGAAATAAAAATATATTTATAATTGCTACTAATACTGCGATTGATATTGTAGTTGGGTCGGTGTAGTTGATTGATTTGGCAGCCCAGCGGGTGCGTTGAAGAAAGAATTTTTTTAATGAATTTGTACCTTTTGTTTTTACTATATAGTTACTATTATAAAGATAATCTATTTTAGCTTTGTTTTTTTTGAGAGAATGGAGCATAAACATATCGTCGCCTGATGCAATAGAGGTGTTTATGTTGTTGATATATTGTAGGTAGGTTGTGCGACGTATGATAAGATTTGCCCCGTTGCACATAATAGGGTTATTAAGTAAGGCAGAATATGCAGTTACGGCTTGTAGTGAAGCAAATTCTATTTTTTCTATTATATTAAAAATGCTCTTTTCATCGGTAATATCTACTGCTCCGAGTAGCATATCGCTATTGTTTTTTGACAAATATTCTGTTGCTAATTTACAATGATTTTTATTAAGGATGCAATCGGCATCAGTAAACATTAAGTATTCTGATTGTGCTATTTTAGAGGCTTCGATTAGTGCTAATTTTTTTCCTTTACCACTATTTTTGATTACTTTTAGATTGTTGTATTTTTTTGAATAATTTATTAAAAAATTATAGGTTTCATCGGTTGAATTGTCATCAACGAATATAACTTCGTTAGGCTTGTATATTTGATTTTCAATAGATACAAGCAAAGAGGGGAGATTGTGTATTTCGTTACGACAAGATACTATAATTGAAAATTGAGAATTGATAAATGAGGAATTCATAAAATGTTATTTGATAGAAGCTATAGGAACTATAGAAGTTATATATTTTTTTTATAAGAAGGCTAATTATGCATTGTGCATTGTGCAAAGATAATACATTTTTTTAATATGAAGATTGTTGTATGCTAAATTTTTAGTAATTTTGCAGTATGTTGACACTTGATACTCCCATAGAATATGTTTTAGGTGTTGGTCCGAAGCGGGCTGAAACCTTGATAGCTGAACTTGGCATTCGTTGTGTTGAGGATTTAGTTACTCATTATCCTTATAAGTATATAGATAGGAGTAAATTTTACACTGTGCGTGAGTGTACTGAAGATTTGCCATACGTGCAGTTGAAGGGTAAAATATTACAATTTGAAATGCGTGGTGAGGGTCGTGCTCGTCGATTGGTAGGTACATTCACTGATGGTACTGGTTTTATGGAACTTGTGTGGTTTAAAGGGTGGAAGTATGTAGAAGAAAAATTGCGTGTAAATGTTGAGTATATAATATTTGGCAAACCTTCGCGCTTTAATGATAGATATAATATTGCACATCCTGAGGTGGAGATTTTTAATGAAAAAACATTAGATCGTAATAGTGGTTTGCAAGGGCATTACAATACGTCGGAAAAAATGAAGACGCGTTTTTTAAATTCTGCTGCATTAAGAAAATTAATGTACACTGTTTTTAGCGATAAAGATTTTTATATACCTGAAAATTTGCCCGATGAAATCGTAAAAAATTTCGGTATGATGTCACGAGCTGATGCAATGCGTCAAGCACATTTTCCGCAGAATATAGATTTGTTGCGTCGTGCACAAGCAAGATTAAAATTTGAGGAGTTGTTTTATATTCAACTTTCTATAATGCGTCAAAGCAAATTGCGTGATATAAAATATCAAGGATTTGTTTTTGATAAAGTAGGAGAATATTTTAATCGATTTTATCGAGAATGTTTGCCTTTTGAATTGACTGATGCTCAGAAACGAGTAATACGTGAAATACGTGCTGATATGAATACTGGTAAGCAGATGAATCGTTTATTACAAGGGGATGTGGGAAGTGGGAAGACAATGGTGGCGTTGATGACTTGTTTGATCGCATTAGATAATGGTTATCAGGCATGTATAATGGCACCGACTGAAATATTAGCTACACAGCATTATCAGAGTATATCGGAGCAGGTGAAATCGTTGAGTGTGAGTGTAAAATTATTGACTGGAAGTACACGTAAAAAAGAGCGTGAAGAGATAGATGAGGGGTTGCGTGATGGTACATTGCAGATAGTAATTGGTACGCATGCTTTGATAGAAGATAGTGTACAATTTAAGAATTTGGGATATGTAGTTATTGATGAACAACATAGGTTTGGTGTAGCGCAGAGGGCGAAGTTGTGGACGAAAAATATACGTCCGCCTCATGTATTGGTTATGACTGCTACTCCTATACCACGTACATTGGCAATGACTATATATGGCGATTTGGAAGTTAGTGTGATTGACCAATTGCCTCCTGGTAGAAAACCTATTGCTACATATCATTATTTTGATAATAAGCGTGCTGCGTTGAATGGATTTTTACATCGTGAAATAGAGAAAGGGCGACAGGTTTATGTGGTTTATCCGTTGATTCAGGAGAGTGAGAAGTTGGATTTGAAGGATTTGGAGCAGGGGTATCAGGCTATGGTTGAGGCATTTCCTAAATATAATATTGTAATGGTGCATGGCAAGATGAAACCTGCTTATAAAGATGCTGCTATGCAGAGGTTTGCATCGGGTGAAGCACAAATAATGGTGGCTACTACAGTTATAGAGGTAGGTGTAAATGTGCCGAATGCGAGTGTGATGGTGATAGAGAGTGCTGAGAGGTTTGGACTCAGTCAGTTGCATCAGTTGAGGGGGCGTGTAGGCCGTGGAGCTGATCAGAGTTATTGTATATTGATGTCAAAATATGAATTGGCTAATGATACTCGTAAGCGATTGCAAATAATGTGCGATTCTACCGATGGATTTGTTATTGCAGAGGCAGATTTGAATTTGCGTGGGCCAGGTGATATTGATGGGTTGCAGCAAAGTGGATTGCCATTTGATTTGAAGATAGCTAATTTGGCTACAGATGGAAGAATGTTGCAGACTGCTCGTTCGGTTGCAAAGGAGTTGTTGGAGCGCGATCCAGATTTATCTATGTTCGAACATGCAGTTTTGGTTAAACAATTGCAGCGGTTACAAAAAAGTAATGTGAATTGGGGGGCTATTTCTTGAGTTGAGAGTTGAAAATTATTCGCTATACTCATGATTCTTGCTACACTCGGCAAAATCTAAGCAAGCTTGATTCTGCTCTCGTTTATCGCAAGAATTATTCGCTACGCTCATGATTCTTGCTACACTCGGCAAAATCTAAGCAAGCTTGATTCTGCTCTCGTTTATCGCAAGAATTGAGAACAAAAAAGAGGCTAAATTTTTAGCCTCTTTTTTGTTAACTTTATTTAACGTTTTTTTTTTTTTTGTTAAGATTTTTTTTCGTACCTTTGTTCGCTATTGTTATGTAATTGAAAAAACACTTTTATATGAGTAAAATAACTTTGAAAAAAGCCTTATTACTTATGCTTTTTAGCACAAGTACCATATTGTCGTATGGTCAAGTAATAGGCTATCAATGTAGTTTTGAAGATAGTATAGAGAACTCTCTTTGGGATCTTAATGTTGGAGACCAAGGAGAGTCTTGTGTTAATAAATGGTATATTGGTAAAGCTGGTGCACATAATGGTAGTTCTGGGTTGTTTGTTTCGAGTGATGGACAGACTAATAATTATCAGAATAAGGGTGTTTCGGTGGTAGCGAGTCGTAGTTTGCACTTTTGGGAGGGTTATTATGATATTGTGATAGAATGGAAAGCTGCGGGCGCTCATTCGGATGGTCTTTATGTATGTTGGATGCCTGATAGTATTGAGACTAAATCAGTTAGTTCGGATGTGTTGCAGAATTTTGTGATTAAGGATGGTTATGCTGTTGGATTTAAGTTTGCTAATTCGCGTTTGTGTGGTCAGACAACGTGGAAAAAGTCGGCAGATATAATTTATTCGGATGGTACTCCACATAAATTGGTGTTTGTGTGGAATAATGGTGTTGTTAGCACTACACCTCCAGCTGCGTGTGTTGATAATATTTATATTATGCAAGTGGGTAAGTGTCAGAATCCTACTTCGTTGAATTTGAATTTTCAAAATGAAGAAGCTTCGTTTGTGTGGAAGGGTAATTCTTCTGCTTATGATGTTAGATATCGAAATGTTGATTCTTTAGATTGGAAAGAGCATCCGGGTGTTGTAGGTGAGCGATTTGTGATAGAAGATCTTGCTGAAGGTATGTCTATTTTTGAAGTACGTTCGGTGTGTGATGGTATTATTGGTGAGTGGATAACTTTAGAGAAATATTTTCATTATCCACAAGTTGGTTGTATAGATTTTTTGGATATCAATAGTTCGAATTGTTATTATGGGACGTTTAAGAAGCCGATGTCGGCAATGGGAGTTATAGACCATGGTTATGCGGCAGAAGAGAGTAGGCATACGATACACTATGTGCAAGGCGAGTATGACTCGCGCGTGGGCGGAGCAGGTTTGAAAACGATACCAGATGGTGAATTAGCGTCGGTGCGATTGGGCAACTGGCATACTCAGGCCGAGGCGGAGTGTATACAGTATAAATACAAAGTAGATACGACAAAAAATGCAATATTGCTACTTAATTATGCTATTGTGATGCAAGCGCCAAACCATGTAAAAGAGAATCAGCCACGATTCACATTGAGAATTACAAAAGATGGTAGTTCGCTTGATGCGCATAAGTGCGGTGAGGCAGACTTCTCGGCAGGATATGACACAGATGGCGAAGGTTGGGGTTCTATTGGCTCTGAGGGAGTTTATAAAGAGTGGACAACAGTTGGTGTCAATCTTCGTGAACATCATGGTGATACGTTGACAGTGCAGTTGACAACTTATGATTGCGTAGAGGAGGGGCACTATGGATATGCCTATTTTACTTTGAATTGTTCGGATGGTAAGATTCAGGCACTTAGTTGCGGTAATGACCCAAAGAACTCGTTCAAGGCGCCGGATGGATTCAACTATAGATGGTATTTGCCAGATAACCCAGATGAGACAATTTCGGAAGAGCAGATACTCTCGGTGGATGCGTCGGACACGCTGACCTATTATTTAGATGTGATTCAGAAAACGAATTCTAATTGTTATTACACGTTGTCGGCTTCGACATTAGCGCGTTTTCCAAAGGCACGTGGTAGATTTGAGAGTAGGGTTGAAAATTGTACAAATATTGTCAATTTTTTTGATTCTAGTTATGTTTATTTGGTAAATCAGCATACACGAGATACGACTTTGTCGGATGATCCAGTTCAGAGTGTATTTTGGGATTTTGATGATGGTGGATCATCTACTGAGTTTAATCCAACACATATATTCCCAGATAAAGGTGGAAAATATACTGTTACATTGACAGCAACGATGGCTAATGGAGCATGTAATGATATAACAACTTTTGAATTGAATTTGCCTGAGTTGGGTACTAAGGTAGATACAATTCACGAAGTGGTTTGTTTCCCAGAGTCGTATAATTTTGCAGGAAAACATTATTACTCAACAGGATGTTATTCGGATACTTCAAAAACCGCATATAATTGTGATAGTATCACTGTGTTAGATTTGATTGTCGCAGATGGCTATAATGAAATAATCTATGACACTATTTGTAGTACTGACACTTATATGTTTAATGGAGAGAAAATTACTAAGTCTGGTGAATATGTACAAGAGTTAAAATCTATTTATGGATGTGATAGTATTACGACGTTGAAGATTGTGGTATATGAAACATTGTTGATAGATATTGATACAGTGGTTAATATATGTGCGGATGATGAAAATATTATAATACCTTATACAATAACATCAGGTAGATTGGGTGACTATGGTTTTATATTGGATGGAGGTGATTCGATAGAGGGGGTAAGTATTCAGAATAATTCATTTGTAATACCTTTGCCACAAGGATTGAGGCCTAATAGATATAAAGGAGAAATAAGTTTTGGTAAGCAATCATGTGGAAAAGAAAAAGAGACTATTTTCATTGATTTATTATATCCTCGTGATGTTATTGCACAACGTTGGAATGATGTGTTGGCTGTGAAGAATAGTGATTATAATGGAGGATATGATTTTGTTGCTTATCAGTGGTATAAAAATTCTGACATTATCGTAGGGGCAACATCTTCTGTCTTGTATGTAGAAGAACAATTTAATTCTAATGACGAATATTCTGTTTTATTAACACGTGCAGATGATGGTGTAAGCCAGATGGTATGTGCAATTGTACCAGAGAATTTAAGTGGCGCTGTTGGGTCAGAACAGGTAGTTCTTTCTTTGAATAATGGTTCGGATTTAGTTGTTAATGTTCCGCAAAAGTCACATATTAGATTGTGGTCTGTTATGGGTGTTTTGGTGGGTACTTTTGATTTTGAAGAGGGCAACAATTATATTTCTACAACCGACATGCATGGTTTTTATATTTTAGAGATAAATTTAGAAAGTGGTGAAAGATTTATCGAAAAGATTAATATTCAATAATACAATTTATTATGATTAATATAAGTAAAAATTTAAGTATAAAACATATTTGCCTATTCTCTTATTTTTTGATGGTGGGTTTGATTGTTTGCGCACAAAATACAGTGGTAACTATTCCTTATAGTTGTAGTTTTGAACAATCAGAAGCTGCTGAAATTAATAATTGGGATGTAAATGCAGGGGCAGATGGTGTTAATTGTAATGACCAGTGGATGATAGGTGGGCTTGAACATAATGATGGAAAACAATCTTTGTATATCTCTTGCGACGCAGGAAAAACAGCAATGTATGGTTCGAAGAAAAATTTGGTTGTGGCATATCGTGTATTTGAATTTAGCGAAACCGTATCTGTGGATATTACTTTTGACTATAAATTATATGGGGAAGAAAACACCTCAATGCTTTATGTTGGTTTGATCCCAGAAAGATTAGATATACCATCTAATTCAACTAATCCATCGCTTTCGTCAACTATTAAAAATCAGTTACCTCATAGATTTTCGCAATCGATAAATTGGACAACATATACTTTGCAAAATCAACGTATTAATGCTGGTGTAAAAGTAAAATTGATTTTTGTATGGGAAAATTATAATACAGATACCGCTAGAGTTAATCCAATGGCTCCATGTATTGATAATATTCAGATAACAAAGTCAAATTGTAAAATGCCTACAGATTTGCAGATGGAATCAGAATGTGGCTCATTTACTGCTATATGGGAAGGTACGTCTGATAGTTATGAATTTCAATATAGAAAAACAGGAAATCAGAATTGGACAACTATTAAAACGACAGAAAGATCAGTAAAAATTGAGGAAATTGAGGAGGGACAATGGGATTTACGTGTTAGAGGTGTTTGTCAATCGGATAATGGGGAGATGAAGAGTGCTTATATTGCGCTTAATGGGGCAGTATGTTTTTGTGCAGATAATCATTGTATAAATTATGTTGATTTATATGATGAAAGAGTTTTATGTCAAACAGGTAATGTAGCAGCTGGATTTTCTACATCTATAGATCAGATTTCGAATGTTGTAGATTTTGGTCCGAATAATCCAAATAGTCGTCATACAGTTTACTGGGAAAAGGGTCAATATGACCCTCGAACAGGAGGTAAATTAAAGACAATACCTGATGGAGAATTGGCATCGGTACGTTTGGGTAACTGGTTGAAAGGAGGTGAGGCTGAGCGTATTACATATGAATATTATGTCGATCCAGCGTCTGATATTATTTTGTTGATGAATTATGCAATAGTATTGGAGAAACCTAGTCATGATGGGCCACCAATTTTTGAATTTAAGATTTTAGATCAGAATGGTAATGCTATAAGTTCGTGTGTTGAGGCTAACTTCTCTCCACATGATGACTATATAGAATGGCGGACGTATACACCAGATTTTCGTTCGGGTTTTGATGAAATTGTGTGGAAAGATTGGTCTTCGATAGGTGTGGATTTGCGTGGATATAAGGGGCAGACAATAAAAGTGCAGTTGACAACACAAGACTGTGCGATGACGGCGCATTGTGGTTATGCCTATTTCACATTAGGATGTATAGATGCTGCTATTAAAAGCACATCGTGTGGCGAAGATATTAATGTTTCGCTTGTAGCTCCTGATGGATTTAAATATACTTGGTATCATTTTGATGATAATAGACAAGAAATTATTGATTCTTATGAAAAAGAATTAGATGTTCCGTCAAATGATACAGCAACATATTATTGTCGCATTGACTATCTTGACAAAAATGGTTGTGATTTTACACTTCATACAGAGGTGCGTCCTCGTATTCCATTTGCAAATTTCGATTATGAATGGATTCCAAATAATTGTAAAAATCAAGTGAAGTTTACTTCAAAAAGTGAGGTGTTAACACGCATTAATGGTGCAGAAGTTTCAAGTGGAGAAAAGGTAGAAAATCATTATTGGGCAATAAACGGAGAAGTAGTTAGTGAGTTGACATCATTTGTTTATGATGTAGATTCGCTTGGTGAAACATTAAATTTATCTCTTTCTGTTGGTATTTCGGATAATCAATGTACGGATGATTCTATATATACTATAGAAATACCAGCGATTTATTCGGAGCGAAATGTTATTGATACTGCAATTTGTGATGGAGAGTATATAAGTACAAATTTTGGTGCATTCTTTACTGATACGTTGGTAGTACATGTTGAAAAAAGTAAATGGTGTGGTTGTGATAGTATAACAGTTTTAGATTTAAAAGTGCTAGAACAGCCAGAAGACCAACATGTTTACGATACAATTTGTTCTTCAGATGTTTATATGTTTAATGGAAAAGAGATTACAGAAGCAGGAGAACATAAGGTTAGATTAACAACAACTTTGGGTTGTGATAGTGTTGTTATTTTGCATTTAGAAAAACAACAACCTATAGAAGTTTCTGTTGCCGATGAATATAGATATGTTTGTGCTGATGATAGTGTGTTGACTGTGGAGTATCAAGTGCCACAAGGAGTGCGTGCTCCAACAGAATATTCGGTAGTTTTTGATGAAGTAGCAGAGTCGGAAGGTTTTGTTGATAAACAAGGAGTAGCTGTTAATGGTACAGATCAAAAATTTATAATCAATATACCTAAAGATTGTAAACCTAATAGTTATACAGCAACAATTATACTAAAAGATGCAGCAGGTATTTGTGCAGATTGGGAATTTTCTATTGATTTTGATGTTTATTATAGTTCATCTATTTTGCAACCTAAATTTGGTAATTTGATAACTATTTTAGATAAAACATCTAATGGTGGTTATGAATTTGAAGATGAATATCAATGGTATAAAAATGATGTTTTAATAGAAGGCGAAGAAAAATCATATTTGTTTTTGCCAGAAGGCGAAGTTTTTGGCGAGAATGATTGTTATTTTATTGTAGTCAAACGTAAAGATGATGGTGTTGTAATGCGTACGTGTGAAGTATGTCCTGGTGTGACAACAGCAATTGATGATGTTTTTCTTTCGGATAAGGAGTTATTGCGATATTCATTATTTAAGCCAGGGCAGCGTATAAATATAGATAATATTAGTGATGGATATGTGAAGATTTATACATTCACAGGACAATTGTTGTATTCATATAATATGTCATCAGATAGCAAAGATATTTTTGCACCACAGCAATCTGGTATTTATTTGTTACAGATAATAAATGATTTTGATTCAAAAACATATAGAATTAAAGTTAAATAACACAAAACAATCTTTTTATTAATTAATTAAAAAACACCATGAAAAAATTTCTACATTTTGTGGTTTTTGTAGCATTATTGCTATCAGCCACAACTCTTAGAGCGCAAAGCGAGTTAGGCAATGTGCTTGTTGAGAGTTTCGAAAATGGAATACCATCGACTTGGACACAAGAACAAGTTTTTGGTGATTTCAAATGGACAGTAGAGAGTGGAACTCCTACTCGCCCAAATGGTTTTGCAGATGGTACTCATCGAGTAGCATTTCGCAATGAAAGCAGACAAACAACCGGAGCAATTGCACGTTTGGTTACTCCTGTTATGGATTTGTCTAATATACAACAACCTATTTTGTGTTTTGCACATGCACAAGATAAATGGACTGGCGATTTTGATACTCTTCGTGTCTATTATCGTACATCACCAGAGGGTCGTTGGATTGAACTTAAAAAGTTTGATAATCACATTGCACAATGGCAAAGAGACACAATTTATTTGACATCAGTGACTAAAACTTATCAAATTGCTTTTGAAGCAAAAGATAATCTTGGTCGCGGTATTGTGTTGGATGATGTTGTTGTTCGTTCAGCGCCAAGTTGTACACAACCATTCAATTTGTTAGTATCGAACATTAAGAATGAAGCAGCAACTTTGAGTTGGATTGCTTCTTTTGATGTAACTGAATTGTATTTGAAAGTAAGCACAAAACCTCTTACAGCAGCACAACTTGCAGATAAATCGTTCAAAGATGTACTTAATGCAACTATTAATGGTACCGAATACGAGTATGAAATCAAAGGTCTTACTCAGGGTACTAAATATTATGTATATCTTCAATCAAATTGTAATGGTGAATTGAGTGAATGGAGTGAAGAGTATTCTTTCACAACAACTACTTCTATTGAGTTGCCATATACGCAAAACTTTAATATGAAATACCAACCAGGTGTTGTTTCATATCTTCCTTATTGGGTTGCAGCTTGTGGTGAATTTGATGGTTTGACTGACTACGAACCATTTATCAATACATTCTCAAGCGAAGCCGAGTGTTTGTCTTTCTCTCCAGATGCAACAGCTTCGTTGTTCTTCATGGGTGGACGTAGTACAAATCGCGATATTCCTGCTGGAAAATGGAATTATATTGCATCGCCAGAGGTTGTTGTTGACAATCTTAACAAAGTTCAAGTATCTTTCTGGACAACACGTTACAACTCTACACAAGGTTCGCTTGTACAACAAATTATTGTGGGTGTAATGACCGATCCATCGGATAAATCTACTTTCGTTGCT
Source organism: Candidatus Aphodosoma sp. (assembly GCA_045653825.1). Lineage (GTDB taxonomy): Bacteria > Bacteroidota > Bacteroidia > Bacteroidales > Paludibacteraceae > Aphodosoma. Next base: position 11,049 of record JAZOMI010000040.1, read on the forward strand.
GTTGATACTGTTCAAGTGTCTAGTTATCGTATGTTTGAAGAGTTTATCGTTCGCTTGGATTCTTATAAAGGTGAGGGTAAACATATCGCATTTATGTCGGATTTTGATGTGCCTAATAAGTTCATCATGGATGATTTGCGTATAGAAGTGATACCTACAACTGATAAAGCTCAAATTAAAGCAACATTGCCTGCTGCATCAACTGCAAAAGTGCACTTTGTTGATCAAAGCGAGAAGTATGAGATTGTGGTGTTGACTGAAAAATTAACTAAAACAGATGTGCTTGATACTTTGCAAAATGTAGTTAAACGTCAAGAGTTCACTACAGCTCCATGCTTGGTAGATGGTCTTAAAAATAGTACTCTTTACTATGTATATGCACGTCATATCAATGGTGAAGAAAAAGGTCGTTGGAGTAATGCTGCGGAACTACGTACACATGATTTTGTTGGTTCGTTGCCACAAAAAATGAATTTTGCAATTGATATTAATGATGAATCTACATTCTATTATTCAGATGCAGATAAAGCATATCGTATAAGTAAAAATGTATTGTTCAAATCAAATCGTTTGACTCCTCCATACATAGATAATAGTGGTAATTTATTTGTTACAGCTAATCGTGTAGGAGATTACAACTATGTAGTTTTCCCAGAAGTATTTAAAAAAGAGGGAGTTCGTGTAGAACTTAAAGCTCACACAGAATTCTTGGCTACAGGTTATTTCGGTATTGTTGAGGTTGGTTTGGCAACAGATGCGTTGGATGAATCAACATATAAATTTGAGAGAACTTTAGAGTTGTCTGCAAGTTCTAAAACATATAAATTTGACCTTGAAACATTCGAGGGAGAAGGCAAATTCCTTGTGCTTAAAGTAGATGATTGTGGCTTAAAAGCATTTATGGAAAATGACGTACGTATTTCAGAATTAGTATTTACTGATGCACCTGATTGTATCGAACCATCGGTATTTACAACAGAAGAGTTGTCGCCAACATCAGTGAAACTTACTTGGGATGCTGGTGAGGTTAAATCATGGAATGTGCGTCTTTCTAGAAATCGCGTAAGTGATGCTAATTTGAATAATCCAGAGTATGACGGATTTGATACAGCGTTTGTAGCAACAACAAATTCGGCTGTATTTACTAATTTGGCGCCAGGTTATGTAACATACTACTATTATGTACAACCAATTTGCGGTGATGTGGTAGGATTCTGGAGTATTGAAGGCTCTTTTGAAACAGGTTGTCATTTGGTGGAAAATTTGCCATACGTTCAAAATTTTGATGATCCAAACTATGCAGTAGGTAATATCGTTTCACCTTTTGGTGTGCCATGTATGTTCTCAAAACTTTCTGAAATTGAAGCAACAGGAGCTAATGGAGAACCAATGTTTATCTATTATCCATATTTGACTTCAGATCAAAGTGCAAGTGGCAAAAATTCGCTTTATATGGCAGCTTCTGCTGATACTGCAAATATGTATTCAGCATTTGATTCGTATGTAGCGTTCCCTAAATTGAATACAGAAAGTGTTAGCAAATTGCAAATTACAATGAAATTGCGTTCTGCTTCACGTGGCGATAAATTGACAGTTGGTGTTATGACTGATCCTATGGACATTGCAACATTCGAAACTGTCGAAGAGATTGTATTGCCACGCGTTAATGAATGGGTTGATTATTATGTAACTCTTGATTCTTATACAGGTAAAGGCGAATATATTGCATTGCGCATTGCAAAAAATGTTGTTCCAATGTCAATGTTTGTTGATGATGTTCGTATCGAGAATATCAAACTTTGTAATGTTCCTCAAGATTTAAATTCTGAATCTGCTGACGTTACTGCAAAATTGTCTTGGAAAGGTTCACAAGAGAAAGAATGGCGTCTTGTTGTTGCTACTTCTAATTCTTTAGATGCAACTGCTCTTGATACTGCTACAGTAGGAAGCAATGGTGTAGTCTTTGCTGGTAATGTGACTGCCAATCCGTACACACTTACTGACTTGACAACACAAACTACTTACTATTGGTGGGTGAAATCTGTATGTAACGAACAATTGTCTTCTGATTGGTCGGATGTAAATTCATTCAGAACATTATGTGAATTGAAAACTGCAGAAGAGATGGGTATCGAGACATTTGATGCTTCAACTGCTATGCCTGATTGTTGGATAGTAGCAAACAAACAATCAACAGCATCGTCTTATATACCTAAAGTTCAAAATACAACAACAGGAACAACTTCTAAAACATTGTATTTCAATACATCTGTGTCTAGTAAAGGAAATGGTGCTTATGCAATAATGCCTCCAGTTGATGTTGATAAAATCAATATATTGAGAGTTAAATTTGATGCAACTGTTGGTCAATCTGCTTATGCTGGACCTCAATATGCTCACTCAATAATTGTTGGTGTAATTACTGATCCAAGTGATTTGGCAACATTTACAGCTCTTGAAACTGTAGACTTGTCTTCAACAATGACAAATTATGCTGTACGTTTTGATAAATATACAGGTGCAGGAAAATATGTTATGTTCTTAGCTGAATTCGATAAAGATAATAAGGCTTATCTTGATAACATCCAACTTGACACTATTCCTGAATGTGTTTCACCAACCATTGTTGTAAAATCAGTTGCAACAGATAAGATTTATTTAAAATTAGAAGGCGTTGGTGCTAAGAGTCAAGTTCGTTATGTTGTAGATGGCAAAACTGATACTATCGAAACAACAACAGATGAAGTTGTTATCGAAAACTTGAAGATGGCTGCAACTTGCGATGTTTATGCTCGCACATGGTGTGAAGATGACTATAGCCCATGGTCGAATGTAGTTAAAGTTGCCACTGCATGTGAATTGACAGTAGAAGTT
>JAZOMI010000041.1:0-2017 GCA_045653825.1 Candidatus Aphodosoma sp.
GCTATGAGCGAATATTTCGTTGGCACAGGTCTTGAATCATGGCTCGGCTCTTGGTGGGTTGCATTGCCTGCATCGGCTAAACTCTCATGCCTTGGCTTCATGATTTTTGGTTGCGGTTGCGAAATGGCTGGTACTACAGTGTCTAAAGCTATCGCTAAATGGTTCAAAGGCAAAGAGATGGCTATGGCTATGGGCTTAGAGATGTCAATCGCTCGTCTTGGCGTGTTCGCTGCTATGTGGCTCGCTCCTATGGTATCTAATCGCTTCGGCGAGTCAGTATCTGCTCCTGTATTGTTCGGCGCTGTATTGCTCATGATTGGTCTTATCTTCTACACAGTATTCGTTATCATGGACCGCAAATTCGACAAACAACTCGAGGCTGCTGGCGAACTTAAAGAAGAGGCTTCGGAAGAGGAATTCAAATTCAGCGACCTTGGCAAAATCTTCACAAGCAAAATGTTCTGGTTGGTGGCATTGCTTTGCGTGCTCTACTACTCTGCTATCTTCCCATTCCAACGCTATGCTCCTGACTTCTTGAACAAAACTCTCGATATCACAGGTGGTGCACAACTCTTCAGCTGCTTCCCTATCTTGGCAATGGTGCTCACTCCATTCCTCGGTGGTTTCATCGACCGCAAAGGTAAAGCTGCTTCTATGCTTATGATTGGTTCGCTCATCATGATTGCTTGCCACTTGAGCTTTGCATTCGTTCTCCCTATGTTCCCATCTAAAGCTTTGGCTGTTGCTATCATCGCTATCCTCGGTGTTTCGTTCTCATTGGTACCTGCTGCGTTGTGGCCTTCAGTTCCAAAAATCATCGACGAACGTATCCTTGGCTCGGCATACTGCGTAATCTTCTGGATTCAAAACTGGGGCTTGCTCCTAGTGCCAATCGTTATCGGTAAAGTGCTCGATGCAACTGGTGGCTACACTCTCCCAATGGTTATCTTCTCTTCATTTGGCGTTGTTGCTCTCCTCATCGGTATGTTGCTCAAACGCGAAGACAAGAAAAAAGGCTACGGCATGGAATTGCCAAATATTAAAGAATAATGAGTAATTAGTAATTAGTAATTAGTAATGAGTAAACCTTGCTCCTTACTCCCTATTCCTTATTCCCTAACATAATAGCTTATAGGACATTGGGTTGTCCTTTAGGCACAAAAAATAATGACCAATTAATAATTAATAATTGATGTTTTTCACTATACGACACATAAAAAAGTTAGTCAGCATTTTTTAATTCTTAATTTTTAATTGTTAATTCTTAATTAAATAAATGGCTTCACTATATCTCATACCAACTGTTTTGAGCAACTCTCCGCTTGATAATGTATTACCTTCGAATAATGCAGAGGTTATTCGCAAGGTAAAGGTGTTCGTTGTGGAGAATGTGCGCACTGCACGTCGTTTTCTCAAACAGGTGGATAAGGGTATAAATATAGACGAACTACAGTTCTTTGAACTCAACCAGCACACCGACCCTAAGCAAATCGCCTCATACCTCGACCCTATCAAGGCAGGTAAAGACGTAGGTATCATATCAGAAGCTGGTTGCCCTGCTATTGCCGACCCAGGAGCTGATGTAGTGGCTATAGCTCAACGTCGTGGCATAAAGGTAGTACCTTTGGTTGGTCCGTCGAGCATATTGATGACGCTCATGGCGAGTGGTTACAACGGACAATCGTTCGCTTTCCAAGGCTACTTGCCTATCGAGAAAGCCGACCGCTCTACTCGACTCAAACAGCTCGAAAAACGCATCTATAGCGAACATCAAACACAGATATTCATTGAGACACCTTATCGTAATATGCAAATGTTGGAGGAATTGTGTCGCACTCTGCAAGGACAGACACGCCTCTGCGTAGCTGCCGACATTACTGCCGAAAACGAGTATATCCGCACCATGACAATCGGCGATTGGAAGCACCTCATCTCGCAAGGCAAACAACCCGACCTCCACAAACGCCCTTGCATATTTTTGATATACAAATAAAGTTGAAAGTTGAGAGTTGAAAGT
>JAZOMI010000042.1:0-1893 GCA_045653825.1 Candidatus Aphodosoma sp.
TAATGCGAGTCCCGCTTTTTTTGTATCCTATTTTTAATACACTATATTATTAATTTTTTAAATTTTTTATTTATGAAACATTTATTTTTATTTGGTGCATTAATTATCATATTATTTGCATCTTGTTCTCAAAAAGTAGCCTACACTGTTGTTCATCAACAACCAAGTCAAGAATTTACAGGTAATAAATTCGACGAATTCAAAGGTAAAACAGTAAATGAAATTATGAGGGAAATGTCAGTTCCAAATCGAGAAATGTCAGATGGTGCTGATGGTAAAATCTTAATATATGAAGATATAAAATTTGTTACAACCTCATCAAACACACATAATACACATTCAAATTCAGCATCTTATGGTTCAGCTGTCGCTGGATATAATTATAGAGGCAATCCACAAGTAAATAGTAATGCCTATGGGTATTCTTCTACAACTAATACAGATAGAGGAAAATCTGTATCTGAAGAACAAAAAAAATATGTTAATTTCTTTATCAATCCTGAAGGTGTATGTTATGATGTAAAAGCTAATTATGGTGACTTATATAAAAGAATACCAGGTAAATATCAAACATGTCTAAAACGCCAAATGAGCATTGCTGGATTTATGTGGTGGGCATTCCCTCCTGCAGGTCTTATATATACTATTTGCTATGCCATAATGGATGGAAAGCCTATTAAGAATAGTTGCGGAAATATTTATGAAGAATAATTATAACTAAATCTCTATTAAAAACGCCACACAATCAATTGATTGTGTTCGTTTTTTTTGTATTCGCTCTCTTCGAGGACGGTAGGAGGAGAGATGGTCATCTATCCGCAGGTAACCTCCCTATGGTCGGTCACACAGCGGTTATGCATAGTTTGTCCTGTTCGAGGACTTTTGTATAACTAAAATTTCTCATAAATCGTACTAATCTTTCAAGTTTTTTTCGTATATTTGCAAGTTGAATTAGTATTAACCACTCCCCTCTGCGAGGACCTCACCTAAGATAGGAGAGGAATATTGGGAAATGGTTAATTAACAAGTAAATAACAAATAAAATTATATATCGAAATTATGTTTAGAACTCACACATGTGGCGAACTTCGCCTCGCTAATCTTGGCGAGAATGTTACTCTCGCTGGTTGGGTGCAACGCACTCGCAAAATGGGTGGTATGACTTTTGTTGACCTCCGCGACCGTTATGGTCTTACTCAATTGGTATTTAACAATGAAGTGAATGCTGAACTTTGCGAACAAGCTAATCACCTTGGTCGTGAATATGTGCTCCAAGTGCGTGGTACTGTGGCTGAACGCTCGGCTAAAAATAATAAAGTGGCTACTGGCGACATCGAAATCATTGTAAATGAGATGACTGTACTCAACGTGTCGGCTACTCCTCCTTTCACTATCGAGGATGAAACTGATGGTGGCGACGACATCCGTATGCAATATCGTTACCTCGACCTCCGTCGTAACTCAGTACGCGCTAACCTCGAACTCCGCCACAAAATGGCGTTTGAAGTACGTCGTTACCTCGATGCTGAAGGCTTCATCGAAGTAGAAACTCCTGTACTCATCAAATCTACTCCTGAAGGTGCACGCGACTTCGTAGTGCCAAGCCGTATGAACCAAGGTCAATTCTATGCTTTGCCTCAATCGCCCCAAACTTTCAAACAATTGTTGATGGTGAGTGGTTTCGACCGTTATTTCCAAATTGTGAAATGTTTCCGCGATGAAGACCTTCGTGCTGACCGCCAACCTGAGTTTACGCAAATCGATTGCGAAATGAGTTTCGTTGAACAAGAGGATGTTATCCAAATGTTTGAAGGCATGAGCCGTCACCTTTTCCGCACTATTAAAGGTATCGAACTCGACGCATTCCCTCGCATGACTTGGCACGATGCTATG
>JAZOMI010000043.1:0-2811 GCA_045653825.1 Candidatus Aphodosoma sp.
GATTGAAAAACATGCTACCTTCGATTATCTTCAAAAAGAAATTGGCATAAATCGCTCGGCTCTACAAAAAATGATTCGTGCATTACAAGAAAAAGAATATATATCACGAGACAATAAAGGTGCCTGGCGAGTTTTTATTACGCCATCAATTGATTAAAATTTTATCTTTTGACGAGAAAAAACGCATTATTCGCGTCATAAAATGACGCGAATAATGCGTTTTTATAAATATTTGAATAATTTACTTATCTAAAATTCCCTATTTTGGCACTTGATACTGATGTGCATCGCAATAGCCATTGGCGTTTGTTGTGCGAGTTTTACAGCGCTGTCCTGTGCTTTTTGCTATACCTTTGCATTGTTGCGATGTGCCTTTTGCGGTTGTAGTCACTTGCTGTTTTTCAACTCTTTTAGACGCATCAGAATTCCATGAATCATAGTCATTCATACCTTCCAACTTAGCCTCAACATCATCTGCCATTGCTGCATAAAAATCTATTCCTGTCAACCACTCCAACAAATCAACACTAACCGAATAGACTTCCCAATCGGCTTTCAAACCATCACAATTTGGCAACAAAAATGCTTGCATTTTACTGCGCTTAGGCGAATAAAGCACTTTATAATAAAAACCTGGCACAGTAACTTTATTTGCACCAATAGTACCAATATTTTCTATAAATACAGGCCCTGTAACCACATACAACGAGTCATCAGCCAATGCCCAATCTCGCACTTTTTGCTCCAAACGCGCCCATACGCCACGATTGAATGATGGCTTTTGCGGACTCATATTAGACATAAAAAAGGTTTCCGACATAGCTTTGTCAGAGTGCTTCATATCTGCCGCAGGGCACAAATGCCCCCTATCGTAACCTGATGATTTATAATCACTCAACTCAGCCGAACCCGTTTTGACTTTTGCATCAGGACGAAAATCATCCCCTCGCTCTGCATTCCCATTCACCATATCTGCCGTAAGCAAATAATAGACCCATTCTGGTTGTTCATGCTCTTCGATATACGACAAACTATAGTATGTATGCTTAACAACCACACCATTGCTTGATGGCTGTTGCGCAAACAAAAACAATGGTAAAAATACCAATAAGCAAAACAATTTTCTCATAATCAATTCCTTATCCTCCAAAATTCTGGATACAAGTTATTACACCTATTCCCTATATTTTTCACCCATCCAAGTGGCAATCCTTTATAAGTAACAAGCACAAATCCTCGTGGCGCATCTGCCAAAACTATCGCCTCTTTCCTTAAAAACGCTATTGCCTCTTCGTACGACAACTCTACCTCTGGATAAGCCCCTCGTTTATATACTTGCGACAATGCCAACGCCGCCTGTGGTATCAAATCTTTTCCCTTCTGCTCATACATCTGCACTCCAAACGACAATACATTTAGGCACTTACGACACTCATCAACCAATGCCATTCGCCCCTTCTGCACAGCATAAAATTTATTTTCGCTCTCAATCACATCAAACATATCTGGGAAGTTGAGAACCAACGGTCTTTGGGCCTTTGGCGATAAAATTGAGAGTTGAGAATTGAGAGTTGAACACTTAATCTTCTTATCTTTCTTATTTTTTCCAGCTTTCTCATTCTTCATTCCTAACTCCTCACTCCTAACTCCTAACTTTCTCACTGCCGCCATAAACAATCCCTCGCCTCTCGTCTTATGTGGCAAAAATCTATACCCTCTCTCTGTCTCTGTTATCATCCAATCTTCCCCTATCTTCAATGGCAAATATTCTGCTTCCATCTCATCTATCAACCACTGCACCTGCTCTTCGTTTTCATGACTATTAAAGGTGCATGTACTGTAAATCAACACTCCTCCAGGTTTCAACACCTTCCATGCCGACTCCAATATTTCTCTCTGACGCTCAACACACATTTCCACATTTGCCTTACTCCACTCCTCTCTTGCTCGCTCATCTTTTCTGAACATCCCCTCGCCCGAACATGGCGCATCTACCAATATCGCATCAAACTTCACCTTCAATTTCTCAAAATGACGAGGTGCATTATTAGTTACCACACAATTCTGAGCTCCCCATTTCGTAATATTTTCTACCAACACATGCGCTCGTTGTGGCACATACTCATTCGACACCAAAAATCCATTTTCAGATAAATATTGTGCAATAGCAGTAGATTTACCACCAGGAGCAGCACACAAATCAAGCACCAAAGCATCTTGCTCAACCAACTGACTCAATGCTTGCCACACAAACATCGACGATGCCTCTTGCACATAATACGCCCCGGCATGAAACATCGGGTCATACGTAAACTTTGGTCTCTCCGACAAATATCGTCCCCACTCACACCATTTCACAGTTGAGAATTGAGAGTTGAGAATTGAGAATTGAGAACCGAAGGTCTTTGAGCTTTTGGCGATAAAATTGAGAGTTGAGGGTTGAATAGCGTCAATCGACTGTTGTCTGTTGTCTGTTGTCTGTTGACCATCAATCAATTGTGCATTGTGCATTGTGCATTGTGCATTGATACGCACGCTCACCGACGGCTCTTCCGACAATGCCTCCACAAATGCATCCCACTCGCCATCGCCTATCACTCCTCTCACCATCTCCTCAAACCCCGTAGGCAATAATATCTTTTTCTTATCTTCCATCATAATTCTGTTTTTAGTTTTTCTACCTCTTCCGACAACAATTCCCACTCATACATCTTCGCATCGAGCGTATGTTTCACTTGCTCATACTCTTTCAACAATGCCTCGCCTGTCTCCCCTTCTGCAAACTTCGCCTCTATCTCTCCTATACGCTCC
>JAZOMI010000044.1:0-46103 GCA_045653825.1 Candidatus Aphodosoma sp.
GGGTTGTTGATGATTGCCTCAATTTCGGCTTGTTGTTGTTTGATACCCTCTTCAAATGCTGGCAAATAGTGCTCTGCTTTGATTTGTTCAAATGGTGGAACGCCCTCTGGTGTGTTCCATTCTGTCAAAAACGGATTTTCTGCCGTTTTGTTTGTACATGCAAACATCATAACTGCTGTTGCTACTGTTAAAAATAATTTTTTCATTGTTTGTAATAAGTATTTAAGTATTAGTATTTTAAGGATTATTTTGTTCTTCTGATTTCTTTTTTATATATGGTTCACGCACGTACACATCTATCAACTTGCAAAGATAATAAAAAAAAATCATATATTATACACTTTTTAACAATAACTGACTATCGGGGTAAAAATAATTGCAAAATGATAGTTTTTGCTAAAAATTTATTATCTTTGCATCGTTGTTTAATTATGAATTATGCATTGTGAATTAAATAAAATACTTATGGCAATGAGTGGTGGCATCGACAGTTCTGTCGCTGCTATCGAGCTTCGCCGTCAAGGTTATGAACTTAAAGGTGTAACTTTCACTCAATTAACCCTCGATTCCCCTGCCGTAGCCGAAGCTCGTCAAATGGCTACTGATATGGGTTTCGAGCACCATACTCTCGACATACGTCGCGAGTTTCACGACTCTGTCATCTGCAATTTCATCGACGAATATCTCCATGGGCGCACTCCTAATCCATGCGTGCAATGCAACTCTAACATCAAATGGGGTATGTTGCAAAAATTTGCCGATGAAATGGGCTGTTTTTATATCGCCACAGGCCATTATGCTCAAATCGAGTGCACTCCCGAAGGTCGCTATTTCATCCGCAAAGGAGCTGACGAGCATAAGGACCAATCTTATTTCCTTTGGCGCTTGACTCAAGAAAATCTCTCTCGCACTTTGTTCCCTCTTGGCGGATATACCAAAGCCGAAGTGCGCCAAATCGCTCTCGACAATGGTTATGAGCAATTATCTAAAAAAGGCGAGAGCCAAGAGATCTGTTTTATCCCCGACAATGACTATCGCAATTTCCTTCGTGCCAATGTGCCCGACTATGATAAAAAATACAAAAAAGGCGATTTTATCGATATAAATGGCAAAATTTTGGGCAAGCATCAAGGCTTTCCAAATTACACTATCGGTCAGCGCAAAGGTCTCGGCATTGCTCTTGGCGAACCAATGTATGTCGTCCGCATCGACGCTCAGAAGAATCAAGTTGTTCTCGGTCGTAAGGAGGATTTACTTACAAAAACTTGTTATGCTTATGATTTAAATATGATGAAATTCCCCGATTTCATCGACGGACAAGCTGTTATGGCAAAAGTCCGCTACAAATCCCGTCCTGGCCTCGCTTACCTCTATCATGCCGATGCATCCGAATTTCCAAATAGGGACGCCCGGCTCGAGCGTCCGCAAGCGAATGTGGAGGGGGGTGATAATTCCTCATTCCTCATTCCTCATTCTTCATTGGTAAGAATTGTCTTTGAAAATGACATCGAATCCATCACCCCTGGACAAAGCGTAGTATTCTATTGTGGTGACAACTATACCGACGTCCTCGGCGGTGCAATACTATTATAAATTTTTTATAACAATAAGGATAATGCCGAATGGTAATCGTACCTTGTCTTAAAAATGCGATTAAAAGGGTAGTAATAAATCCGTTAAGTAGCGATTTTTGGCGAGGTTATATTGGCGATGAACGAGGCATGAGATTTATGGGCAAGTATTGAATTGTGAAGAAGCAGTTTGTTTGTCCGAGTTTTAATCGCTATAGGATTTATTGCTATCCTTTAGCATTTTTAAGCACGGCACTAGCGTTTTGGTTACTTTTGCGCAATGACAAAAGTAACGTAGAAAAAATGAACTCTCTATCATTATATCAACTAAATCAAACAATCAAGGAATCACTTCACGTGGTGATTCCTACTACAATCTGGGTACGAGCCGAAATCAATAGTATTTCGACTAACTACTCAGGTCATTGCTATTTAGATTTGATAGAGAAGCATCCCGATTCCGACCAAATCATTGCCAAACAACGAGCAACCATTTGGGCATCAGTCTATAGAGTGTTAACTCAAAAATTCCAACAAGCCACCAACTCCACACTTCAGGCTGGTATGAAAATACTTGTGGAGGTATCAGTTGAGTTTCACGAGCTCTATGGATTTAGTCTTAATATCAAAGACATCGACCCTACCTATACGCTTGGCGAACTCCAACGTCGTCGTCTTGAGATAATCGAGCGATTAAAAAAGCGCGGTTTAATCGGTAAAAATAGCCAATTGCCATTGCCACGACCAATTCAGCGTATAGCAGTCATTTCCAGTCCTACTGCCGCAGGTTACACCGATTTTGTGCATCAATTACAAAGCAACCCCTACGGTTTCGTTTACAATATTACCCTCTTCCCTGCCACAATGCAAGGCACCCAAACCGAAGAATCCATTCTCTCTGCCCTTGATAAAATAATCAACTTTCAACTTTTTATCGCCAAAGGCTCAAAGACCGATGGTTCAACTTTCAACTTTCAACTTGTTGTCATTATTCGTGGTGGCGGAGCAACTTCCGACCTTCAAGCCTTTGACAGCGAACGACTTGCCGAGCGATGTGCCAATTTCCCTCTGCCTATAATCACTGGTATCGGTCATCATCGCGACGAAACTATCCTCGATATGGTAGCGCATACTGCCCTCAAAACACCTACCGCTGTGGCTGAATTCATTATATCTCAGTCGCTTGAAGTGCTCAATTTCCTCGATGAAATAGCAGAAAAAATGCAAAACTCGGTTACTCGTAGAATAGAGCAAGAGAAAAATTATTTATTGTTACTTTCTACTCGATTACCACAATCTGTTCAACGCACGCTTACTCACTCCGCAAATCATCTTACCGACTTACAACATCGGTTACAACTAAAAACAGCCGATTTAATCGTAAAAAATCGCACATATCTCGACCAAAAAAACACTCAGCTTGCTGTTGCTGTAAATAGCCTTTTGCAATCACAACAATCTCGTCTAACACTGCTTGAAACCAAACTCCAACTTCTCGACCCGCAACAACTACTCAAGAAAGGCTACTCCTACACCACTCATAAAGGCAAACTCATAACCTCCATTACCCAACTCCAACCCGGCGAAATCATCACTACCACCCTTGCTGATGGCACCATTGATAGTATAGTTAAATGAAAAATTTCCAAAATATCTAGTTTTTCTAGGATGACTAGAACGTCTAGTTTTCAACTTTTAATCATGTCTTACAACGAACAACTCAAACAATTAGAGCAAATAGTCTCTGAAATCGAAAGCGGTCAACTCTCTATAGACCAATTGGCAGCAAACGTAAAAACTGCTACAAAACTCATAGCCGATTGCCGCAAACAACTCACCAAAGTCGAAGCAGATATCAACAAAATCCTCAAAACGGATTAATCAATTGTCAAAAGTGGCAAAAAATGCGATTTTTTCTTTGTTGTTTCATTGAAAATCACTAACTTTGTAAGTTATTTGGGATATTGGCATGATAGATAAAAAGCAAGATGAATTGTACATGATGCGGTGTTTGCAATTGGCTGTTATGGCAGAGGGGCAGACGTCGCCTAATCCTATGGTGGGGGCTGTGATTGTGTATGATGGCAAGATTATAGGTGAGGGCTATCATCATCGTGCTGGAGAACCTCATGCTGAGCCTAATGCAATTGCTTCTGTTAGAGATGAATCGTTATTGAAAGAGGCTACGATGTATGTCTCGCTTGAGCCTTGTTCGCATTGGGGAAAGACTCCGCCTTGTGCTGATTTGATTGTGCGTAAGGGTTTGAAACGAGTGGTGATTGCTACGCTTGACCCTAATCCAAAGGTGGCTGGTCGTGGCGTGAAAATTCTTCAAGATGCTGGTATTGAGGTGACTGTGGGTGTGTTGGAAGAGGAGGCTCGTTGGCTTAATCGTAGGTTTATGACGGTGCAAGAGAAGCATCGTCCGTATGTGATATTGAAATGGGCTGAAACTGAGGATGGTATAATTGATGTGTGTCGTACGGAAAAGGGTAATGGTCCTATAAGGATAAGCAACTCTGTTACAAAGACTTTGAATCATCAAGTGCGTGTGGAGGAAGATGCTATTATGGTGGCTACGAATACGGCATTGCTTGATGACCCTCATTTGACGGTGACGAAGTGGACAGGTAAGAATCCGGTGAGGGTGTTGTTGGATAGGACTTTGCGGGTGCCGGCGGATTATAGGATTTTTGATTCGGCGGCGAAAACTATAGTGTTTTATAGTCAACAGTCAACAGTCAATAGTCAACGGTTGATGCGGAAGAATGTGGAGTATGTGGGGGTTGATTTTAATGATAAGATTGTGGAGACTATTTTGAAAGAATTGGCGAAACGAAACATTTTATCAATAATAATTGAAGGGGGAGCTAAGTGGTTGCAGACAGTGATTGATTCTGGCTTGTGGGATGAGGCACGTGTTGAACGTGGTCCGCATTCTATTCAATGCATAATGCATAATGCACAATGCACAATTGAAGAAGCAAAAAATCTTTCATTAAATGGGATTAAAGCTCCTACTTTAACCTCTAACTTTTAACTTTTTAACCATTATATTTTGGAATTATTCTGGCAAATTGTTTATTTTGGTTTCACTGCGTTGTATGTTTATATTGCTTTGGTGGTGTTGACTGCAATTCTTATGGAGAATCGTAATCCGGTGAAGACGCTTGGGTGGATTATGATTATGATTCTTTTGCCGATTGTTGGAATAATACTTTATGTGTTTTTAGGGCAGGATTTACGCCGTAAGAAGATAATAAATAATAAATTACGTTTTCCGAATTTGAGTACGCCGGTGCATTATTTTGATGAGCCAGAGCGTTTTGGTAAGGTTGCGAGTTTGTTGACAGAAACGGCTGGTGCTCGTTTGTTGGATGATAATAAAGTGGATGTTTTTACGACTGGTGCTGACGCTTTTAAGTCGCTTTATACTGATATTGAGCAGGCGAAAGAGCATATACATGTGGAGTTTTATATTATTGAGAATGATAAACTTGGCAATCGTTTTCGTGAGTTATTGGAGCGTAAAGCGCGTGAGGGGGTGCGTGTGCGTGTTATTTATGACTACCTTGGTGCGTGGAAATTGCCAATTGCGTGGCGTATGTCGTTGAAGAATGCTGGGGCGTTTATACATCCGTTTTTGGCGGCTGATAATATATTCAAATTCACGCTTTTGAATTATCGTAATCATCGTAAACTGGTAGTTGTTGATGGTCGAGTGGCTTATACGGGGGGAATGAATTTGGCGGAACGTTATCGTGTGGGTAATCGTTTGGGGTTGTGGCGCGATACGTTTGTGAGGGTTGAGGGACCTGCGGTGCATTCGATGCAGTATTCGTTTTTGGTGGATTGGAGTTTTGTGGATGGTAAGGTTGTTACTGATAAGAAATATTATCCTGAGGTGCCTTGTTTTGAGGATGGTGAGAAGGTGCAAGTTGTTAATTCGGGACCAGATTCGGATTGGCGTAATGTAATGCAAGGGATTGTGGCTGCGGTGTCGAAGGCTGAAAAGGAGATACTTATCCATACGCCTTATTATATGCCACCTGAACCTGTGATGAATGCTTTGGAGTCGGCAGCTTTGTCGGGAGTGAGGGTGCGTGTGATGATACCTGAGCGGAATGATTCGAAGATTGTGGCGGCGGCTGGACGTAGTTATATTGAGAGCCTTTTGCGTGCTGGTGTTGAGGTTTATTATTATCAACATAATTTTTTGCATTCGAAGGCGATTGTGGTGGATGGATATTTGTCGATTGTGGGTACTGCTAATATGGATAATCGTTCGTATGAGCAGAATTTTGAGATTGCGGCATTTGTTTATGGTGAAAAGACAGCGAGATGTTTGGTTGAGGGTTTTGATAGGGATATGGAGAGTTCGCGTCAGTTGAATGTGAATCTTTGGCGTCATAGGAAGTGGTATAAGCGTTGCGTTGAGTCGTTGGCGAGGTTGATTTCGCCGTTGTTGTAGGTTTTTATGAACATAAATCATTGTAAATTACAAAGAATTAATGGGTGATTAATGAAAATTTACGTTCAAAAAATAAATTAAAATGAGTAAAATAGGTCTAATTATATCGCAGGAATATCGTAATCGGGTGGCGAAAAAGTCGTTTTTGTTGATGACTTTTTTGACTCCGATACTTATGGCGGCGTTGATTGTTACGCCGATATTTTTGGCGAGTATAAAGGATGATGAGGAGCGTGTTGTGGCGGTGGTGGATGAGACGGGATTGTATGAGGAGTTTTTTGAGGGATTGGTGTGTGAAGATTGTAGTTTTGAGGTAATTAAGGAGCAGATAATAGGGAGCAGGGAGCAGGGAGCAGAGAGTAAGGAACAGGGAATAATTCTTAATTGCCAATTCTCATTTCTCAATTCTCAATATAGTGCTTTTGTGATAATTAGCGATGATTTGTCGGTTAAGCCGAATGCGTTGACGATGTATAGTCAGAAGCAGGTACCGAGCAGTATTCGTAGGTTTATTGAATCGTCGTTGGAGGATTATATTGAGGAGCAGACTTTGGCATCGTATAATATTCCGAAGTTGAAGGAGATGATTAGAGATGCGAAGGTGGATGTGAAGGTGACGACGTATAAATTGAGTGAGGATGGGGTTACGACTTCGGATTCGGATATTGCGTCGGTGATTGGTATGTTGACTACGATGTTGATTTATATGTTTATTTTTGTGAGTGGTGCGCAGGTTATGAATTCGATTGTGCAAGAGAAAGTTAATAGGATTGTGGAGGTGATGGTTTGTTCGGTGCGCCCTTGGGAGTTGATGTGGGGTAAGATTATTGCTGTGGGGCTTACTTGTTTGACTCAGATGGCTTTGTGGGTGGTGTTGACATTGTTGATTGTGGGTGTGGCGATGGGTGTGATGGATATACCGTTGGAAAGTTCGCAATTGGCGATGCCTAATGCTCAGCAATTGGCAGATGTGTCGGGTCAAGGGCTTAGTGGTCAGTTTGATAGTCAGTATATTTCGTCGCTATTGTCGATTGATTGGATGCTTGTGTTGGTGATGTTTGTTGTGTATTTTATAGGTGGGTATTTGTTGTATGCGTCGTTGTTTGCAGCGATTGGTGCATCGGTTGATAATGAGGCAGATACGAGCCAGTTTATGATGCCGATAACGATTATTGTGTTGTTTGCTTTGTATGCGGGTATTTATAGCGCTGAGAATCCTGATGGTCCGTTGGCATTTTGGTGTTCGATGATACCTTTTACTTCGCCGATGGTTATGATGGTGAGAATTCCGTTTGATGTGCCAATGTGGCAATTGGGATTGTCGCTTGGTTTGTTGGCATTGACAATAGTTGGTACGATATGGCTTTCAGCAAAAATATATCGTGTTGGTATTTTGATGTATGGCAAGAAACCGACTGTGAAAGAGATAATTAAGTGGTTAAGATTTAAATAGGGAGCAAGGAATAGGGAGTAGGGAATAAGGTGTTTAATAATAATTATGAATAAAAACTTTCAACTTTCAACTTTTTATCGCCAAAGGCTCAAAGACCTTCGGTTCAACTTTCAACTTAAAATTGGTATTTCTTCGGGTTGGTGGGAGGAGGCGCATAGATTGGTGCCTGCGTATGTGCAATGTATTATTGATGCAGGTGCTACGCCAGTAGTATTTCCAGTAACAGATAATGAGCAGATTTTGAATAATTTGCTTGATATAGTCGATGGTGTGTTGTTGACTGGTGGTGGTGATATTGACCCAAAATATTGGGGAGAGGAGTTGATGCCTCAAAGTGGTAAACCATGTGCGTTGAGAGATGAGTTTGATTTGGCATTGGTGCGTTTGGCGCGTAGGCGTTGTATGCCTGTGTTGGGTATTTGTCGCGGTATGCAGGCTATGAATATTGAGTTTGGGGGTGATATATATCAAGATATTTATACCCAAATAGAGGGTAAGACACAAGACACGAGACACGAGACAAAAAACTCACAACTTTTAAATCATTCTCAAGGAGATCAGCCTCGTAGCGAAACGGCTCATTCTGTTGAATTGGCTCCGGGCTCATTGATTGCTAAGGTGATGGGTAGGCAGATTGTTGAAGTGAATACTTTCCATCATCAGTCGCTAAGGAATATTGCTCCGTCGTGTAGAGCAGTGGGTTTTGCTCCAGATAGTATTGTCGAGGCAATTGAAGTTCCAGGCTACAAGATGATAGGTGTGCAATGGCATCCGGAGAATTTGTATAAAGAGCATCCAGAGGAGGCGGCTCTATTTAATTGGTTGGTCGAAGAGGCTGGGGTATATCGTTGTGCTCGCAATATTCATCGCTCATCGCCAGTGGTTGATACTCACACAGATACGCCTATGGTGTGGACCGAAACGACTGACCTTGGGGTGCGTCAAAATCCGGATGAAGTGAAGGTCGATTTTGTTAAGATGAAGGATGGCGATGTGGCTTGTACGTTTATGGTTGCCTATTTGCCACAAGTGGAACTTGATACGCCTGATTATAAGCAAAAAGCAGAAGAGGCTCATAATGTGGCAGTTGAAACATTTAAGCGTTTAAAAGACCAAGTTGATAAATACCCAGATTTGGTGATATTTAATTCCTCCCCTAAATTAGGGGAGGTCCACGAAGTGGGGAGGGGTATGTTTCAACTCTCAACTCTCAACTCTCAACTCTCAACTATTTGCTTTGGTCTCGAAAACGGCTTTGCCCTTGCAGGCGATATTCGTAATGTAAAGAAATTTTATGATATGGGTGTGCGTTATATTACGCTTTGTCATAATGGCGATAATGATTTGTGTGATTCGGCACGAGGCAATAATACGCATGGAGGATTGTCTGATTTTGGGCGTGAAGTGATTCGTGAGATGAATCGTTTGGGTATGATGGTGGATGTGTCGCATGCGGCTGATTCTACTATTGAGCAAGCGATAGAGTTTAGCACACAACCAATTATAGCAACACATACGTCGGCTAAGGCATTGTGCGATCACCCTCGTAATATGAGCGATGATTTGATTGTTAAATTGGCAAAAAGTGGAGGTCGAATACATATTTGTCTTTATAATTATTTCCTTGCAAAAGATGGGCAAGCGGATATAAATACAATTTGTGACCATATAGATTATGTGGTAAAATTGGTTGGTAGTGAATATGTTGGCGTGGGTTCAGATTTTGATGGTGGTGGTGGAGTGTTAGGTTGTAATGATTCAAGTGAGTTGATAAATATCACTCAAGAACTTATTCGTCGTGGCTATAGCAATGAGGATATTAAGAATATAATGGGTGCGGGTTTTGTAAAATATTATCAAAAAATTAATTTATAGATATGAGAAAATTGTTAGTTATATTATTGTGCATTGTGTATTGTGCATTGTGCATTGACTTAACAGCACAAGTAGAGACGCAATATATTGCGTCTCATAAGAATGCAGATAGTCTATCAATAATCTCAGATTCTTTGTTGATTAAACAAGATTCTGTGGAGGTGAAACTTTCAACTCGTGATTATCTAGAACAACTTTCGGTGCCAGATGCATTGACTGGCGCAGTTATAAATGTATATCAAGATTCGGCTATTTTTGCTGCAATTGAGAAAAAAGTATCGACTGAGGCTCAAGAGTTGAAAGGTTTTCGTGTTCAGATATTCTCTAGTAATCGAGGCACTTCGGCACGCGAACGTGCATTCGAAATAAAAGATATTTTGGTGACAAAACATCCAAAATTGGCAGATGAAATTTATATTACTTATACTTCGCCATTTTGGAAAGTACGTATAGGTAATTGTGAAACAAATGCCAAAGCTCAAGAACTTCGACAATGGATTATTGCCGAATTCCCCGAATTTACAACTGAGACTTATATAGTCCCAAGTATGATATACGTTTATTAAAAACGAGCGAAGCGAGTAAGTCTTGTTACTCGCTACTCGCTACTATAAGTCTAAAATATGGATTTCATAAACCTACCAGAGCAACAAAGTGTTACTGACCAAATAGCAGAGCACTACAAAGAGATATTGCGTCTTTTGGGCGAAGATGTCGATCGTGAAGGTTTGATAAAAACGCCTCAACGTGTAGCTAAAGCTATGCAATTTATCACTCAGGGCTATTATCAAAAACCTGAAGAAATTTTGCGATCGGCAATATTTCACGAAGATTATCATCAGATGGTTCTCGTGAAAGATATAGAATTTTATTCTATGTGCGAGCATCACATGTTGCCGTTTTTCGGCAAAGTGCATGTAGCTTATATTCCTAATCATCTTGTTACGGGATTGAGCAAAATAGCTCGTGTTGTGGATGTTATCTCGCATCGTTTGCAGTTGCAAGAACGTATGACTTTGCAAATCAAAGATTGTATTCAAGAAACTCTTGATCCGCTCGGGGTGATGGTTGTGGTCGAAGCTCAGCACATGTGTATGCAGATGCGTGGTGTGCAAAAGCAAAATTCAATAACCATAACAAGCGATTTCACTGGGGTATTCGAAAGCGCAAAAACTCGCGAAGAACTTATGAATCTTATTCGTAAATAATTTTGGCACTATTTTTGTAGATTACACATTGAATTTCCAAATTTATTTATTATGCAAAATAACTCTCTTCAACTCTCTACTAAGTTACAACAGAAGTTATCGCCTCAACAAATTCAGGTGATAAAGATGCTTGAGTATCCTTCTATTGAGCTCGAAGAGCGTATTCGTGAAGAGATGGTCGAAAATCCAGCCCTTGAAATTGACACTGATTTGCCAGACGAAAACTCTTATGATGATATGCACGATGAAGAACGTCCAAGTGCCGATGATCTCGATTTGGCTTGGATTGGCGATGGTGATGATTTTGAGGACCGTGATGAGATTCCAGGCTATCGTTTGCATATTAACAATCATAGTGTTAATGATTCAACCTATCGTCGCGAGCAAAGCACAGGGCAAGATTTAGGCGAATTTTTGCTTGAACAATTGCATACACTTAATCTGTCGCCACGTGAACGACAAATAGGCGAATATCTTATTGGGAATGTCGACTCTAATGGCTATATTCGTCGTGAAGTAGAGAGTCTTGCCGATGATTTTGCTGCAAGTCAAGGCATTGCGGTTGATGATGATGAAATTAATCGTGGACTTGATATAATTCAGTCGCTCGAGCCTGTGGGTGTTGGGGCATTTGACCTTCAAGAGTGTTTGTCGATACAACTTGCAGCTAAACGTCGAGAAGCTAATCATCCTGAAAATGTGTTGAGTTTGGCTATTACTATTGTTGACCGCAATTTCGATATGTTGGCACGTAAACAATATGATGCAATGTTGCGTAAATTCGATGTTGACCGTGATTTGCTAGAAGAGGCAATAGCATTGATTAAACACCTTAATCCAAACCCGGGAGCCAATTTCGGTACTAGTGCCGAAACTATTTCGCAGACCATTACGCCCGATTTTGTCGTTGAAAATGTTAATGGTAATCTGTATGTTAGCCTAAATAATGGCAATATCCCAGAATTGCGTATCAGTAATGAATTCCACCAGATGGTGCAAGATTACTCAGGCAACACAAAGAATCAAACTAAGGAGGTGAAAGAGGCGTTGCAATTTGCAAAACAAAAAATCGATTCTGCTCGTTGGTTTATTGATTCTATTCAGCAACGCAACAATACGTTATTGCAAACGATGCAGACCATTGTCGATTTTCAAGAACTATTTTTCCGTACTGGCGATGAACGCAATCTTCGACCTATGCGATTGAAAGATGTTGCCGACAAAGTTGGGTTTGATATCAGTACTATTTCGCGTGTAAGTAATAGTAAATATGTTGAAACAGAGTGGGGTGTGATGCCTTTGAAATATTTCTTCTCCGAAAGTATGACCACCACCGATGGTGAAGAGATTTCGAGCAAAGAGATAAAAACTATTATAAAAGAAACGGTTGCTGCCGAAGACAAAAAATCACCAATTACCGACGATGCTTTAACCGAAATACTTAATCAAAAAGGATACAAAATTGCTCGTCGCACAGTGGCTAAATATCGCGAACAACTCAATATTCCCGTTGCTCGCCTTCGCCGAGAACTATAAAAATAACATAGTAATAAACATAAGTTGAAGTGTGAGTTTAATGCGAACTAATGGTTTTGTGTATATGGTAAAAATGCTAACTTTTTAATTCTCAACTTTCAACTTTCAATTTTCAATTTTCAAAGTGTTTGCACGAATAATATCAATAATTTTACAACCAATCTTCATTCCGCTTTATGGAGTCATACTGCTGACAGAGTGTGACCCAGTATTGTCGAATCTCCCAATATCAGCCAAATCTTTGATTTGGCTTATTGTGTTTTTATCGACAGGCATATTTCCTGCGGTTATTATTGGCATTGGAATGAAATATGGTGGTATTACTGATAGTTTCGTTTCTAACCGCAAACAGCGACCTATACCATTCTTTCTCACCTTTTTAGGCTATTTGTTTGGTGCTTATTGGTTGCATCGAATAGGACTTAATTCATTTTATATCGCGCCCATAATAGGTGCAGCGGTATCAATACTTATCATATTGCCGATAAACCATTTTTGGAAAATCAGTGCACATCTCTCTGGTATGGGAGGCTTGTGTGGAGGTATGTTCACTTTCGCTTTTATTTATGGTACAACGCCGATAATAGCCCTTGCTTGCTTAATTCTTTTAAGTGGCATATTAGGTTGGTCGCGAATCGAACTCAAAGCCCACACTCTCGGGCAAGTCTGTTGTGGCTGGCTTAATGGTTTCCTCTCTGTAACTATCGGTTGGCTTCTTTTGATGTAAAACTTAATATAACCCATAGCCCCTATAGTTTTCTATAGCTCTCTATAGTTTCCTATAGTTATCTATAGTCATCTATAGCTTTCTATAAAAAAATCTTTAATACAAAATATGAAACAAAAATTATTTTTATTATTTTCAGTTCTAGTCTTTCAGTTCTCAATTTTATCGCCGAAGCCTCAAAGACCGTTGGTTCTCAACTCTCAATTCTCAACTTACAACGTTAGTTATGAGGTTGTTGATCTAAAAACAGGTGAGGTAGTAGCGTCTCACAATCCGATGCAATGCGCCACACCTGCATCCATCACTAAGCTAATCACCACAGCCACAGCACTCGAACTGCTTGGTGGCGATTTCCAATTCTCTACTTATATCGAAACTAATGGTACTATCGAAAACGGTATTCTCAATGGCGACCTCATTGTTCGTGGTGGAGCCGACCCAACTCTCGGGTCTATTCATCTTGGCGACCGTGCATTTCTCGATTATTTTGTTAAAGTCATTAAACATAAAGGCATAAATCATATAACAGGCAATGTAATCATCGACCCTACATGCCTTGACCGTTGTCCTGCTTCTGTCAAATGGATTTGGGAAGACATGGGCTTCCATTATGGAGCTGCAGCTTTTGGACTTTCGGTTTACGACAATACCTCTATAATTACGATGAATTCGGGCGATTTTGGCACAAAACCAATTATCACAAGCGTATGGCCCGAAACGCCAAATCTTGCTATTTACAACGAAGTAAAGACTCTTGCCATACCCAAAGATAGTGTTTGGGCTTTTTGTCCACCTCTTGGTCTTGCGCTTTATCTTCAAGGTGGTATGCCAGCCAATCGCAACAACTATGTTGTGCGCACATCAATCCCTAATCCATCGCTTGTAGTGGCAAAATCGTTATACACAATGCTTAGCAATTGGGGTGTACAAGTCGATGGCAATTATAGTGTACAAACCGAATATTTTCCTGAAGAGCGCACTCTTATCTACGAGTATAAATCACGCAAATTACGTGATATTATACGTTTGACTAACTTCAAAAGCAATAATCTGTATGCCGAGCATACTTTCCGTCGTCTCGGTAATATCGTGATGCCACACGAAGCAACATCTTCAGCCTCAATACAAGTAATTAAAGACTATTGGAAAAAACAAGGTATCGATGTCTCAGCTTTGTTCCTTTATGATGGATGTGGTCTCGCAGCCCAAAATGCTTATAGTGCCAACTTCTTAAATCAAATATTGGTACACATGCGTAAGAGTTCTAATTGGGACGATTTTTATCAATCACTCCCTCGCGCAGGACGCGAAGGTACAGTCGGCTCATTCCTCTATCGCACAAAACTTCAGGACAAAGCCCGTCTCAAATCTGGCAGTCTCAGTGGTGTACAATGCTACAGTGGCTACATCATGGATGGCGATAAAGAATATGCCGTAACCGTAATGGTTAATAATTTCACCTGCAAACGCAAAGACCTAAAAAACCAACTCGAAGACCTATTACTAAATCTCGTAAAATAAACCTATAACCCCTATAGTCTTCTATAGATTTCTCTCAATAAAAAATATGCTTCACCATCTAGCCTCAATCGATTCCACAAGCACAGAACTTCGCCGTCGGATGTCGGCAGAAGGACTCCCACATGGCTATTGCATATCTGCCGATTTTCAAACCAATGGGTATGGGCAAGCCACTAATCATTGGGAGAGCGAAGATGGTAAAAACTTACTTTTCAGTCTGCTCCTAAGACCAACCGTAATTCCTGCTTCTGAGCAATTTATAATTACCGAACTCGTTACGCTTGCCATAATCAATGCTTTACAAGATGAAATCCGTCAAAAAATAACAATAAAGTGGCCAAACGATATCTATGTTGGTAATAATAAACTCTGCGGTATTCTCATCGAAAATGCCCTTTGTGGGCAAACTATCGACACTTGCATTGTAGGCATAGGTATTAATATCAATCAAGAAATCTTTACAAGCAACGCTCCTAACCCTATAAGTCTCACTCAACTCTCTGGGCGTACTCATGACCGACAAGCAATATTCGATGAAATCTATAAAAATATACTCAATTATTATGACTATCTTGCTGATAATTGGCAAAATGAAGATATAAAACAATCTCTTCATTATGAATATATGAACAACCTCTATCGTCGTACAGGTCTTTATGAATATTCAACGCCCGAAGGCGAATATTTTCGTGCCGAAATAGAAAATATAGGTTCACAAGGTCATCTTACACTCCGTCTTGAATCTGGCGAACAACGCATATTTGCCTTCAAAGAAGTAATATTTGAACTGAAATAAATGGATTTTAAACTAACATCAAGCTATGCTCCAACAGGTGATCAACCTCAGGCAATTCAAGAATTGACTGAGGGTATCCGTCGTGGTGTGCCTTTTCAAACCTTGCTTGGTGTTACGGGTTCGGGCAAGACATTCACTATGGCAAACGTAATTGCTAATATTGGACGTCCTACGCTTATTCTTTCACATAATAAAACCCTTGCTGCACAGCTTTTTAGTGAATTTAAAGCCTTTTTCCCTGAAAATGCAGTGGAGTATTTTGTCTCTTATTACGACTATTATCAGCCAGAAGCCTATATTCCACACACCGATACATACATCGAAAAAGACCTCGCAATTAACGATGAAATCGACCGTTTACGCTTATCTGCTACTGCAGCATTGCTCTCTGGGCGCAACGATGTTGTGATTGTTTCGTCAGTTTCTTGCCTTTATGGTATTGGTAACCCCGATGATTTTACACAAAATTGTATTACACTGAAGGCTGGGCAACGTTATTCTCGTCAGGATTTAATGTATCAACTAGTCAATGCTCAATACATCCGTAACGATATAGAACTCAATCGAGGCAATTTTCGTGTAAAAGGCGAGACTATTGATATTTGTCTTTCATATACCGATTATATCGTGAGGGTGGTCTTTTGGGACGATGAAATCGACGTTATTGAAACATTAGACCTCGTAAATAATCATACTCTTCAACGTTTCGATGAGTTCAAAATATACCCTGCAAATATCTTTACTACAACCAAAGAGCGTGTCAATGCTGCTATCGACCAAATAGCTCTCGACCTTGGTCGTGAGGTGCAAGCTTTTATTGAGCGCGGACAACCATACGAGGCAAAACGCTTGGAGGAGCGTGTGAATTACGACCTTGAGATGATAAAAGAGGTGGGGTATTGTTCTGGTGTAGAGAATTATAGTCGCTATTTCGATAATCGACCTCCTGGTTCACGACCATTTTGTTTATTGGACTATTTCCCAGATGACTTTTTGTTGATTATCGATGAGAGTCACGTTACAGTGCCACAAATTCGTGCTATGTATGGTGGCGATGCTTCGCGTAAAAAGAATTTGGTACAGTATGGCTTCCGTCTCGAAGCGGCATTGGATAACCGACCTTTGAAATTTGAGGAGTTTGAGCAACTTATTAAGCGAGCTATCTATGTTAGTGCAACTCCTGCCGATTATGAGTTGCAAAAGTCCGAAGGTGTTATTGTAGAGCAAGTTATTCGTCCTACAGGTTTGCTCGACCCTATAATCGAAGTGCGCCCAACGCTTAATCAGATTGATGATTTGATGGAAGAAATAACCCTTCGTGTTGAGAAAGATGAGCGTGTTTTGGTTACGACTTTGACTAAGCGTATGGCTGAAGAACTTAATCTCTATCTTGAGCGCAATGGTGTACGTTGCAACTATATACACTCTGATATTGATACACTTGAGCGAGTGCGGATTCTTGATGAGTTGCGTGCAGGTATGTTTGATGTGCTCATTGGGGTCAATCTTTTGCGCGAAGGATTAGATTTGCCACAAGTGTCGTTAGTGGCTATTCTCGATGCCGATAAAGAAGGCTTTCTTCGTTCGCATCGTTCACTTACTCAAACTGTTGGGCGTGCTGCTCGGCACCTTAATGGTAAAGCAATTATGTATGCCGATACAATAACAGAGTCGATGCGTTTGACTATAGAGGAGACTGCTCGTCGTCGTGAAAAACAATTGAAATATAATGCCGATAACAATATAACACCACAGGCAGTTGCCTCTCGCACAACAGTATCACCTCTTCCAATCAAAGGAGAGTCTGAACTTGATTCTCGTCCGACTCGTCCGACAGGTCTGACAAGTCATGCAGAGTTTACAACTCTAAACTCTCAAATTTCAACTCCAACTATCGCTGCCGATCCTGTGGTGCAGTATATGAGTAAATCAGATATAGAAAAATCAATCAAAAATGCTCGTCGTCGTATGGAAGAAGCAGCGAAAAAGCTCGATTTCATCGAAGCTGCACAGTGGCGCGACGAAATGCTCCAACTCGAAGAACTCTTAAAATAAAATAGAATAGAATTTATAGAATCTATAGTAATTATGAATTATGCATTATGAATTACGAATTAATCAAAGCTCCAATCATCGCTGAATTTGCACTATTTCAACAATTCCTCGATTCAGCATTTTCGGCTGAAGAGCAGTTGCTTAAGAAGGTACTTGACCATGTAAGTACACAAAAAGGTAAACAGGTTCGTCCTGTGTTTACTTTGCTTTGTGCTAAACTTTGTGCTACGCCTAATAATAAGACTATAAGTGTCGCGGCTGCATACGAGTTACTTCATACCGCAAGTCTCATTCACGATGATGTGGTAGATAATACTATGGAGCGTCGTGGTCAGCCATCGGCAAATGCGCTTTTTGATAATCGTGCTGCAGTGCTTGTGGGCGATTATTTGTTGAGTAAGTCAATGCAATTTATTGCCGAAACAGGTGTGTCTGAATTGTACACTCAATTGGCAATGTTAGGTAATATATTGACTCGTGGCGAGTTACTTCAGTTGCAGTATTCTTATTCGATTCCAAAAGAAGAAGATTATATAGAGATTATTAAGAAGAAGACAGCCGTGTTGTTTACTATCAGTGCCGAGTCGGCTGCAATTAGTGTGGGGGCTATTGCGGAACAACGTGAAGCTTTGCGCCAATTTGCTGAGTATTTGGGTATTTGTTTCCAAATTAAAGATGATATTTTCGATTATACGCCTAATGCACAGATTGGGAAACCTACACTTAATGATATTCGAGAGGGTAAGTTTACTTTGCCACTTATTCATGCACTTGAAAGTATTCATACGAATGAGGCTTCGTTGATACTCGATGCAGTGAAAAAACGCCAATTTACCGAGGATTTCTTCTATAATATAGGTTCGCTTGTGGCTCGCACGGGAGGTATTGAATATGCCGAACAACGAATGGAATATTATAAAGTAGAGGCCGAAAAAGCATTAAGTATTTTCCCTGATAATGAGATAAGGCAAGCACTGTTGAATCTTTTAGAATTTACGATTCAACGTAAGAAATAAATAAATAAAAAGAGCCGATTTAAATCGGCTCTTTTTTTGTTTTTGTTATCGAATAGGAATGTATTGGACGAAGGCTTCGATTGCTTCGTAGGCGGCAAGGCCGAGTTGACAATAGAGGTCGGCTGTTGCTTTGTTGCGGTCTTCGGAGCGTTGCCAGAAGAGGCGTTCGTCGCCACCCATGAAAGGTGCGCCTTCCATTTGAGATTGGTGTTTGAGAATAGCATTGCGTTTTGCACGAAGTTCTTCAGGAGAGAGAGGTACTGCCATTTCGATATGGTCGATTTCCCATTCCATCCATGCTCCGCGGTACATCCAAATGCGACAATCTTTCATCCATTCTTCATCTTTTACTTCATCTACGGCAGCGAGGACTGCGTCGAGGCATACTTTGTGTGTGCCATGAGGGTCGGCAAGGTCGCCCGCAGCATAGATTTGGTGTGGTTTAACTTCTTCTATTATAGCTTTTACGATGTCGACATCAGCGCGTCCGAGATCGCCTTTTTTGATTGTACCTGTTTCGTAGAATGGGAGGTTGAGGAAGTGTACGTTTTTAGATCGTACACCCATGAAACGGCATGCGGCTTTGGCCTCACCACGACGGAGAAGGCCTTTAAGCATACGTACATCGTAAGTGTCGATGTCGTTTTCGCCTTTTTCTTCTAATAAGAATTTACGGATTTCATCGTATTTTGCGTAAATTGCTTTATTTTCAGGGTCGAACATATCGGTGAAACCTTTGATAAATGCGATGAAACGGATGATTTCGTCGTCGCCAACAGCGATATTACCTGAAGTTTCGTAGCAGACGTGTACTTCGTGACCTTGGTCAACGAGGCGTTTGAGTGTACCTCCCATCGAGATTACATCGTCGTCAGGGTGTGGCGAGAATACCATTACGCGTTTAGGAAATGGATATGCGCGTTCTGGACGGTTTGAGTCGTCGGCATTTGGTTTTCCGCCAGGCCATCCTGTGATGGTGTGTTGGAGGTCGTTGAATATTTTGATGTTTACGTTGTAGGCAGAGCTATAGAGTGCTACTAATTCGCTGAGTCCGTTTTCGTTATAGTCTTTGTTTGTGAGTTTAAGGATTGGTTTTCCAGTTTTTTGGCATAGCCATACGATTGCACGACGAGTGAGTTTGTCGTTCCATTCGCAAGAAGTTACGAGCCAAGGGCATGAGATGCGAGTGAGGGCACTTGCTGAGTTTATGTCGAGGAAAACAGTTGTGTTGGTGTGCATTTGAAGGAATGATGCAGGGTATAGATCGCTTATTTGTCCTTCAACGATAGTTTTTATGATAGATGATTTGTGCTCGCCGAAAGCGAGAAGAGCAATGCGTTTTGCTTTTAGGATTGTGTTGATTCCCATTGTGATAGCACCAGCCGGGACTTTTTCGATTGAGCCAAAGAAATGGACTGCTTCTTTGCGAGAATTTGGGTCGAGGAGAATTAGTCGTGTTTGAGATGAGGCTTGAGAGCCTGGTTCGTTGAAACCGATGTTTCCGACTCCGCCAATACCTAGTACTTGATAGTCAATACCTCCGCATTCTTCGATTTTTCGTTCGTAGTTGAAGCAGTGTTGTGCGATTTCGGATTGGTTTAGTGTTGGGTCGATAGAGTGGATGTTTTCTGGGAGTATATCTACTTTGTCGAGAAGGTTTGTTTTGATTTGATTGAGGCAGCTTTGAGCGAAGTTTATGTCAAGTGGGTAGTATTCGAATAGGTTGAATATTACGACGTTTTGGAAGCTTAGGCCTTCTTCTTTGTGTTGACGAACTAATTCATCGAAAACTTCCATAGGAGAGCGTCCGCTGGTGAAGCATAATACGCATTTTTTGTTTTCGTTTGCTTTTGTGCGGATGAGGTTTGCGATTTCGTGAGCGACAACTTTACTGCTTTCTAATGCGGTGTTTGTGATGTGTGTTTTGATTTTCTCGAGGCGAGAAATTCCTGACATTTCTAATGCTGAATCAGGTTGGTAGTACTTTTTAGGGACTTGGTAAAGTACGATTTGTGAGCTAAGGTTTGTTCGCATATTATTAGACTTTTAGTAACGAGTAGCGAGATTTGCTATTCAAGGTTATTTGAATTTTCTGCCGACGATAGCGGCAACTTTGAATATCTTAGTAACTTCACGCAAATCAACATCAAAATCGTGGTATTGAGGCGATGGATTTATCGAATGGCAACGGATTATACCTTCTTCTACTCGGTGTTCAACTATTTGTTTCACTACTATGCCATCTGTACGGTGGATGATTACGAAGAAACTATCGCTAGTTTTTAATTTTGTGCGACAACAATCGCTATCTAACTCTGAAACTAGAATTTTATCTCCATCAAGTAAACCTCTGTTGGTGCCATCATCCATACTATTGCCTTTTACTTCAAAGATTAAGAGTTTATCTTTGTTGCATTTTTTGTCGATAATGACCGATACTGTTGGAAGTGAATCTATATATTCGGTGTCGTCGTGACCATGAAGAAAACTTGCGTATGCATATACTGGTACTATAGGTACTTCAACACAGTGCATATTGGTAAGTAGTTCTGCTTCACGTGTCTCTTTGGTTGGCTCTGTGAAGAAAATGCTCACTGGAACCTCGAGTTTTTCAGCTATGAGTTCTAGAGTTTCGATTTTTGTTGAATTGGCACGAATTAATTTTGCAAAACCTTGTTCGGTTAAACCCAATTCATCGCAGAAATCTTTGATTTTTATTCCGCGTTCTTTTAATAAAGGTTTTATTATTGATAAGTCAGCCATTTTAAAATTAAATTAAACTTTTCGTTGAATTGCGTTGCAAAGGTATATATTTTTTTTTGTATTGCAAAATATATTTGTGATTTTTTTGTGTAATTCATTTTTTTTTAGTTACTTTGCCTTAAAATGTATATTTATGTCAATGAATCTTATTGCGGATAGCGGTTCGACAAAGACTGCTTGGTGTTTGTCGTATGGTAATCAGATTGTTAAGCAGTTTGAGACGGCGGGGATAAATCCGTTTTTTCAAACTGAAGAGGAGATAACTGCTCAATTAAAAGAGGCTTTGTTGCCACATATTGTGGACACTGAAGTCGAAAATATCTATTTTTACGGGGCAGGTTGTGCCGATCCTATGAAAAATAAGGCTCTTGAGGTGTTGTTGATTGATGTTGTTGGTGCGAAGAAAGTTTTTGTGGCGTCGGATATGTTGGGTGCTGCTCGTGGGTTGCTTGGAAATGAGAGAGGAATTGCTTGTATTCTTGGTACGGGGGCAAATTCGGGCGTTTATGATGGTGAAAATTTGGTTAAAGGGGTTTATGCTGGCGGTTATATTTTGGGTGATGAAGGTTCGGGCGGTGTGCTTGGTAAGTTGTTGATTTCGGATTGGGTTAAGAAACAGATGCCACAAGATGTTTATGACGCTTTGACAGAGGAGTATGGGTTGACTTATCTAGGTATTGTTGATAGAGTGTATAAACAGCCGTTTCCTAACCGTTGGTTGGCTCAGTTTACTAAATTTATGTCGGCTCATCGCGATAATGCTTATATTCATAATTTGCTTGTTGAGGCGTTTAAGGTATTTTTTGAGAGAAATATTAAGCAATATGATGAGTGGAGGGAGCTTGAGGTTGGATTTGTTGGTTCGATAGCGTTTTATTTTAATAAAGAGTTGAGAGAGGCGGCTAATGTGTGTGGTATAAAGTTGGGTAAGGTGATGCAAAATCCTATAGAAGGATTAATTGAATATCATAAATAATGAGGAGTTAGGAATGAGGAATGAGGAATGAATAAATGAATAAACAATTTAGAATATTAATATACGTTCATTGATTTTATAGTTTGGGATTTTGGTGGTAATCAGAATTGTGGATTATGAATTGTGAATTATGAATTGAAATATTATGGCTTTTGAGAAAATAACAGAAAAGAGTTCGCTTTATAGCAATCTTGACCAAATGAGTATTGGCGAACTTTTGTATAATATGAATCAAGAGGATCAAAAGGTACCTCTTGCTGTGGCAGAAGCATTACCTGCTATTGAAAAATTAGTTTCTGAAATAGTACCACGTATGAAAAAAGGTGGTCGTATTTTCTATATGGGAGCGGGTACAAGCGGTCGTCTTGGTGTACTTGATGCATCGGAAATTCCTCCAACTTTTGGTATGCCAAACACATTGGTTATCGGGCTTATTGCCGGTGGAGAACATGCGCTTCGTAATCCAGTAGAAAATGCTGAGGACGATTTTGAAAAGGGATGGCAAGAATTGCTTGACCGTAATATTTGTGATAAAGACGTTGTTGTGGGTATTGCTGCTTCGGGTACAACGCCATATGTGATTGGAGCTATGCGTCACGCTCGTGAAAATGGTATTCTCACAGCTTCGGTTTCATGTAATCCTGATACTCCTATTGCGGCAGAGGCTGATATTGCTATTGAGGCAATTGTAGGTCCTGAGTTTGTTACAGGTAGTACGCGTTTGAAATCAGGTACGGCTCAAAAACTTATTCTTAATATGATTACTACCACAACAATGATTCAGTTGGGTCGTGTTAAGGGTAATAAGATGGTGAATATGCAACTTTCAAATGCTAAATTGGTTGACCGTGGAACTCGTATGATTGTTGAAGAACTCGGTTTGCCATACGACCAAGCTAAGAATCTTTTGTTGATGCATGGAGAGGTGAAAGCTGCTATTGATGCGTATAATAAATAGTCAACAGTCAACAGTCAACAGTCAACAGTCGATTGTTAGGAATAAAAATCTATAAAAATAAACAAGGAGGAGTTGAGTCTTGCTACTCGCTACTCGCTACTAAAAGTCTAATTTATGAAAAAAATCTCCTTAATCATCGCAGTGTTGTGTATAATGGTCCATTTAGGATTTGCACAGACACTGACAGTAACAGGTGTTGTTACATCGAAAGATGATGGGCAACCTGTTATTGGTGCCACTATTCAAGTGAAAGGCACAACTACAGGTACTATTACCGATTTTGATGGTAATTATTCTATTTCTGCCAACAAAGGTCAAACTCTTGTTGTCTCTTATGTAGGTATGAAAACTCAAGAGGTTGTGGTTAAAAACACAGTGCAAAATGTAGTTCTAGCTACCGATGCCGAGGTGTTGGAAGAGGTTGTTGTAACTGCAATGGGTGTTGTGCAAGAAAAGAAAAAATTGAACTTTGCTGTACAAAATGTAGGTTCAGATGATTTGACTGAAGGTAAATCGGCTAACGTATTGAATGCCTTGCAAGGTCGTATCGCTGGTGTTAACGTAACAACTGGTGGTGGTTCGCCTAACTCTGGTTCGCAACTTATCCTTCGTGGTATTACATCAATTTCGCAGAATAATGAGCCTCTTGTAGTTTTGGATGGTATGCCTCTTACTGGTGGTGTGGGAGACCTTAACCCTAATGATATCGAAAGTATCACAGTGTTGAAAGGAGCAGCAGCATCGGCACTTTATGGACAAGAGGCAGCTTCTGGTGTTTTGATGATTACAACAAAGCAAGTTAATGCGGGTAAACTTTCTACATCATTTAATGCAAGTGTGCAATTTGATACTCCTGCCAATTTGATTAATGTTCAACAAAAATATTTACCAGGTTCGAATGGTTTTTATCGTGAACAAACTAAAAATGGTTGGGGACCTATGGTTCAAGAGGGTGATGTGTTGTATAACAACGTGAGAAATTATTTTAAAGATTTTGGTTTGTATCATAAATATGACTTGTCGCTTTCGGGAGGTAGTGAAAAATTTCAAGCCCTTGCTTCTGCCTCTTTTTCAAATAATGATGGTATCGTGCCAAATGACTACTTGCAGAAGGTTACAGCAATGGCAAAAGCTACATTTACACCTAATAAATATATAAAAGCAGGAGTTAATGTCAATGTAACATATAATAAATCACGTGGTGCTGGAGGTATTTCAGGTATTTATTCTTGGCCAATCAATGATGATATAACAAATTATAAGACAGAATCGGGTGATATTCGTTTCTTGTATTATACTGAGGATAAAGAAAATTCGCCATATAGCCCATTGTGGAGCCGCTATATGGATTTAGGTGCTAATATCAGTACTCGTACTATCCTTTCTGGATTTATTACAGCAACACCAGTAAAAGGTTTGAATTTGACTGCTCGTGTAAGTATGGACCAAAACAACTATTCTTACGATGGTTATTCGGTTCCTCGTTTTAGTGATACTGATTTTGTGCCAGATTCGCAAAAGACTGAAGATTTGGAGACTTTCTTGACTCACCCATATTTGACAGAGAGTCAAGTTGCATCTGCAAGTCAATCTTCATTTGGTGAATATAGCAATAGTTCTTCTTTGAGCCGTTTGTTGACAGCTAATTTCAATGCGAGTTATCATGTTGATCTTCCAAAAGAGTTTGCTTTGGATGTGATGGTTGGAGCAGAGGTAAAACAACGTACAGGTTTGTCTAATAGCGTTTCTGGTCGTAACTTTATTGTACCAGGCGTGTATAGTATTGCTAATGTTTCTGATATTAAAGGAACAGATGACGTTAGTGTAACTCACTCAACACGTCGTTGGGCTGGTGTGTTTGGCGAAATTCGTGCAGATTATAAAGGTTTAGCTTCGCTTTCTGTTACAGGTCGTTGGGACTGGACATCAACTCTTCTTTATGAGTATTCTCCATATTTCTATCCATCAATTACAGGTGGTATCACTTTGTCGGAGTTGATTCCTGGCATGACAGATACTAAAAACGATTGGTTTTCATATTTGAAACTTCGTGGTAACTGGGCTATGGTAGGTAAAGATGCTCCGGCTTACTTGTTTGACCGTCGTTTTGGTCAATATCCAACACTTCCTGATGGAGGTTATTCTTATAACCCATCGTTCTCTACTGGTTTTAATTTGATTCCAGAGATGTCTTCGTCTTGGGAAGTAGGTCTTGATATTCGTTTCTTTGCAGGTCGTACTCGTTTGGATGTGGCTTATTATTCTATTCAAACAAATAATCAAATCGTGACAGTTCGTGTACCAGTTACATCTGGTTATGTGCTTCAAACACGTAATGAGGGTTCAGTTAAAAACCATGGTGTTGAAATTTCTTTAGAACAA
This sequence comes from Candidatus Aphodosoma sp., assembly GCA_045653825.1. Lineage (GTDB taxonomy): Bacteria > Bacteroidota > Bacteroidia > Bacteroidales > Paludibacteraceae > Aphodosoma. The sequence goes on from JAZOMI010000044.1 coordinate 25,309, forward strand.
GATATTATTAAGAAAGGTGATTGGACATGGACAGCAGCCTTTAACCTTGGTTTGAATAGAGGTGTTGTGGTTGACCTTCCTGACGATATTGATTATATTGCAGGTACTCAATATGGCGATATTTTCCCAGTAGCCTATAAAGGTGGATCTACTACAGGTTTGGTTGGTTCGGACTATTTGCGTACAGAAGATGGTCGTATTATTTGCGATGAAAAAGGTTATCCTCAAATCAACCCTGCAAAAGGCACATTGATTGGTAATCGTGAACCTGATTTCATGGCAGGTCTTAATACTACAGTACGTTATAAAGGTTGGTCGTTGAGTGCATTGTTTGAGGGACGTCTTGGTGGTGATGTAGTGAATGTAACAAGCCGTGGTTTGTGGTCATCTGGTATGCACCCTGCTATTGAGCATTATCGTGGTCGTCAAGTAGTGTGGGATGGTGTAGTGCAAACTGGCACTGATGCTAATGGTAATCCTATCTATGAGCAAAATACAACTCCTATTGTTCTTGATGCAACTACAATCTCTGAAAAATATTATAATGTAGCATCTAACTTCCTTGAAGATGGTTCGTATATTCGTTTGCAATATGTAACATTAGGTTATGACTTCTCGTCATTGCTTAAAAAAGTGAAAGGTATTGAAGGTATCAAACTTTCGTTTACAGGTAATAACCTTTTCTTGATCTCTCGTTACACTGGTTCTGATCCTCAGGCCAATGCAAGTGTAGGTGCTGCGGGTACGGGTTCTGCGGGTATTGATAATTATGCAGTACCTTCAACTCGTAGTTATAATGTATCATTCCAATTAACATTCTAATATAAAAGATGTGAGACACAAGACACAAGATACGAGACTTTGGAATATGCTAGAGTTTTTGCGACTCAAGGCTTGCGACTCACTACTAAATATCTAAAATTATGAAAAAAGTATTATACATAGCATTGGCGTCGTTGATATTGATGACATCAATGAATAGTTGTGAGGAGTGGTTGGATGTGAATACATCGCCAGATAATCCGACTACAGTAACATGTGATGTAGTGTTGCCTTCATTACTATTTTATGCGACACAAAATGTATATGACTGTGCAGAGTATGGTGTCTATATTGCACAATCGTTGACAACAACAGGTAAGGCTTCAACATCTTCATATCCTTATAAAAATGGTTGGGGTGGTTGGCTTACAGCAAACCGTCACCCACAATGGCGTCGTTGCTATATCGACGTGGGTGTCAACTCTACTTATCTTATTGAAGATGCCGAAGCAAAAAATGCACGCAACTATATTCTTATTGCAAAAACGCTTCGTCTTCATTCTCTTTTGTTGACAACCGACCTTTTTGGTGATATTCCGTTGCGTGAAACTTATGCTTATGCCAATTCGGTAGAAGAACGTACAGCATCTCCTAAATATGAGCATCAAAGTTTTATATATGATTATCTTCAAACTGAGTTAGAAGAACTTATTAAATTATACGAGGATCCAGAATGGATTAACTGCCCAACAAACGGTGTTATTGATGAAAGTCAAGATCGTATGTTTGCTGGTGATCTTGGTAAATGGCGTGCATTTACAAAAGCAATTTATGCCCGTGTAATGCTTCGTCAAATTCCTAATCAAGACCTCAGCAAATGTCAAGCAGTTATCGATGCAGTAGATGCTGCATTGAACGACCCTGATTGGGCAGAACCTATTTATAAATTCGATGGTGGTACAGCAGAGCAATGCTGTATGTGGGGACCTACACAACCAAAAATGAATCTTGGTTGGGCGCAAGCTCGCGAGAATTTGCTTACAGGAGCTGTTCCTTCTGAATTTATGGCAGCTATTTTGGGTTTTTATCCAGGAGCTACGTCATTTGCCCCTCGGTCGTTTGAATTTATTGATAATGGGGTAGCAACTGATGATGAAAAAAAATTGGTGACAATGTATGCTTTAGACCCACGTGCAGTTCGTATGATGGAGCCTCGTGGAAATGCCGATAAAGTGAAATCACTTCGTTCTTTGAAAAGCAATATTGGTATGGATGTAACTTATGATACAGATTATAAAGCTGAATATTTCCCTGATTTGTATTGTACAACTGATAGAACAAATCCATACACAAGAGATGATGGTTATATAGCATTTATCACAGAAGAAGAGTTGCTTTTTGCTAAAGCAGAAGCACTTTATTGGATGGGACAAAAAACAACTGCTCGTGATGTTACTCTTCAAGCTATTGAGGCAAGTTTTAATCGTTATGGTGCATATAGTAATTTGGGTATTGTTGCTGCTGAACGTTTGGCTCTTTTTGAAGAGATGCGTGTGCCTGCCACAGGTTTTACTATCGCTCATATTATGCAACAAAAATATGTGGCAATGTATCTTCAACCTGAGCAATGGTGTGATGTGCGTCGTTACAACTATAGTTCATCAATGAATGGTATTCAGTATGATGGTGTATATGTTTATGACGTAGAAAATGTATTCAATTCTAAAAAATCAAATATTTCATATACTTATTTTACAGAAAAGGTTGTTTTGACTCGTCCATACAATATTTATGAACCACATTGGAATACCTCAAAAGATCTTGGCACTCAATTCAAACTCTCGGCAAATGCATGGATGAATCGTATTTCTGCCGACCCTGAAACTGAAGAAAAATATAATCGTTCTGAACTTGAACGTCTTGGTATCTATCAAAATCCTGATTGGATGCGTAATCGTATGATTTGGCAAAAACCAGGCAATACTACTGCTATTACTAATTTTGGTGATGGTGAATGGATGTATTCTAATCCTGATTTGTTCAAAAAATAAATAATTAATCTAAAATATACAATGATATGAAGAATTTAAAATATTTAATATTAGGACTATTTACAATATCTTTTGTTGCTTGCGATAGACATGATAGAATGGATGATCTTGTCTTTGTTGGCGAGATGGCTCCTCAGGTGCATTGGACTATTCCTAATACGGTTGTTTCTGCTGGTTCGGATGTTGCTTTTTCTGTTCAATACTATACAACAGAAGAAGAGACTCCAATTTCGCATCTTGAAGTTTGGTATGATGTTTATGAGACTGTAAGTAAAAATGTCTCTGCGCCTTGGGTGGTTTCTACTCCTTATACTGTAGCTTCTGAAATTTCAACCATACAGCGTATATCTACTTGTATTAAAACTTTTGAGCATAAAGAAGAAAATTATAATGAGAAAGAACGTGCTTATAAGTTTGATGACGTATTTCCTACATCAAATACTTTAGGTCGTGTTCAATGGGGTGGTGCTGAATATTCTGCTGATAAGGTTGTAGCAAACTTTGGTGAAAACTTTGCTGAAAATTTCAAAGATAGTCTTTATAACTATTTGGTTTCAAATCCAGATGCAGCATATAAAGATTTTGCAAAACTTGTAGCGACCGACTCTATTTGGAATGCCGATTTGTTTGCTCCATACAAAACAACATCGTTTGATGAAAACTCGCAAACAGAGTATGACCACTTTGTAGATCACGTGATACCTGCTCCACTTGATTCGCTTTTCCAAACTCTTACTTTCGAAGATTTAATCGATGATGGTAAAGGTAATCTTAATATCTCTTATTCTCGTGGTTATCTTATCAATGCCCAACTTAAATGTTTGGACACTAAAGGTACAGCTGGTTTGACTAAACTTACAACTATAACCCTTAATTAAAATAAGCACTATGAAAAATCTGTTTAAAATCTTATTGTTGTGCTTGTTCACAATCAACTTTACTGCATGTAAAGAACATATTCCTGAAGTTGAGGACCTTCCTGAAGATAAAGTTAATTTTACTTATCAAGTTGCGGATGATACTTATCAACTCGACTATTATGTAGGTGCAACTATCAAGTTCTATCCAACTAAACCTGTTACCACTGATTGTGTTTGGAATTTTGGTGATGGAAGTGAAGAACTTGTAGGTGATACAGTTTCGTATAAATTTACTACTGCAGGTCGTTATGTAGTTACTCTTAAAGCTAATGGTGTTGCAAAGTCTAATGAGATTTATATCTCTGATATTAAACCTGTTGTAACTTTGGTTCAATACGATTCGCTTTGTGAAGTTAAGACTTCTTATATCTCTTTCGAGGTAGAATTGCCTAATCCTGATAATCTTGAGGCTGAGTATCAATGGACATTCCCAGAAGGAACTACTAATGAGGCTGGCGAAGCTGTTGCATCGTTTGTCGGTTTGCCTGAAGATTTAGGTAAAGTGAAGTTTGCTAAAGTAGGTTCACAAACTATAGCTTTGCAAGTCGTTCTTGGTGGTCGTAATCTTGAGCTTGTGAAGAAAAATGTTCAAGTTGCTCTCGATACTATTGCTCCAACTCTCTATTATGCTACAGTTGGTGGTAATATTATGTCAGTGAAAATTCCTGCTACTCCTACCGAAGGTGTAGTTATTGAACCTTACGATATGGGCGTTTCTTCTGGTCAACACATGTTTAATATGTTGTGTCACGAGAACAAACTCTATTGTCTCGATGCAGGTAAACAATATTATTATGTAAATGATGAAGATGGTGTAATGGGTGATGGTCAAATCACAATTATGGCAGCCGATGCATCTACAATCGAAACAATGATTAGCAACGTAGGTGGTCATGCATTCCAAGACCCATTCTTTGGTTTTATCGAAAATGGCAATCTCTATTATTCCGATCGTAACACAGGGGTGATTACAGTGCCACTTTCTACTCGCAATGCTACTTATTCAGCTGCAGCATTTCCTTATTGGGTACAAAACAACACCCTTGGTTATTATCAGATGGGTCTATCGTATGGTGCTATTTCATCTAATTTAATTAAAGTTGATGATACATATTATTGGGGTAAAACTTTTAACCATAATGGTATAGGTATTTGGAGATTTAAAGCAAGTGATATCCTTGCAGAATCTCTTTCTGCTCCAAATAAAGAACTTGTTCCTGCTTCAGGTTCGGTATTGCCATTAGGTAGTTCATCTTTTGTTAAGTCATTTATTTATAATCCTGCAACACAAGATTTTTATTTTACAATCTGTGGTGATAAAGAAGGTTTCTATAAATGTACAGTGGCAGAACTTGATGTTATAAAAGATGCAAAAACTCTTCCTGCGGCTAAATTATTTGATAATGGAAAGGGTTGCACTCAAAAGTTCCCAGATGCAAGCACTAAGGAAACCGAGGGTGTAGCTCCAAGTGAGCCCGTTGGTATTACTCAATTAGCACTTGATGAAGTTACAGGTCGTGTATATTTTGCTTTGCGTTCTAGCGATTCAAGTGTGAAATCAGGTATTGTTTATTACGATCCAAATGATGACAAACTTCATTATCTTGTAGAAGATGTTGAGGCATATGCTGTAACTATTAATCCTAATCAAAGTAAATTGTTCTGATGAACATACAGGTAGTGTGAGACTGAACCCTTGCACTATCACCAAAACGAAAAAAGTGAATATGAAAAAAACATTATTAATATTATTGTGCATTGTGCATTGTGCATTGTGCATTGATATAAAAGGTCAAGACTATACTTCTCCGAAACGTGAGTTTCGTGGCGCATGGCTCTCTACGGTGTGGGCAATAGATTGGCCTAGTTCTCGTGATAATACCGCAGCGGCAGAGGAAAGTCAGAAGAAGCAGATGATTGAAATCCTTGATCGTTACAAAGAGGCAAATATGAACGTTTGTTTCTTCCAAGTGCGCGGATTTTCTGACGCTTTCTATAATTCAAAATATGAACCATGGAGTCAATATTTGTGTGGTGAGCGTGGTAAAGAGCCTAACTATGACCCTTTCCAATTTGTAATTGACGAATGTCATAAACGTGGTATAGAGTGTCATGCTTGGATCAATCCTTATCGCTATTCATCAAGTGATGCTACATATGGTAAATTACCTACCGATTATTCTAATACTCATCCCGAGTGGTTATTAGATTGTGGTGGAACTGTAATTCTCAATCCAGGTATCCCTGCGGTGCGCGAGCGTATTACTGATGTTGTGATAGATATTTTGTCGAAATACGATGTCGATGGTATAGTATTCGATGATTATTTCTATCCAAATGGAGGCATGACTGATGCAAAAGATCAAGCTCAATATGACGCATATAATCCCGATAATCTTGCGCGTGGCGACTGGCGACGTCATCAAGTCAATCTTATGGTGAAGAGCGTACATGATGCAATTAAGTCTCGCAAGCCATGGGTGCGTTTTGGTATTAGTCCTGCTGGTGTTGCTTGCACAAATATGGATGTTGCTAATAGCTATGGAATTTTACCTTGTCCTTCTGGTTCTGATTGGCAATACGATGGCATATATTCCGACCCAGTTGCTTGGATTTCACAAAATATAATTGACTATATTTCACCTCAAGTCTATTGGACTATTGGTGCTAATGCCGATTATTCTAAAATTGTGCCTTGGTGGGGTACTGTGGTACATAAATTTGGTCGTCACAATTATGTAAGTTGCTCTTTGTCTGATTTAAAGAGAGAACCTTCGAGCGCACCAGTAGAGACGCAACACATTGTGTCTCAATCGTCTGACGAATATACTTATAACGAAGATCGCGTATTTGCTCGTATTCCAGAGCGTCAAGACGTTATGATGCGTGCTTTCTATCCTCAAGAGACGGTCAATGAAATTGTAATTAATCGTGAATCGGCTAAAGAAGATGCTCCTGGTATGGTATTCTTCTCTTCTAACAAACTGACAACCGTAGGATTTATCGATAAACTAACATCTACTGTTTATTCTCAATGTGCCTTGCCTCCAGCTATTACTTGGTATAAAACCGAAGAGCAAGCCATGGTAACTGATTTGACCATAGACGGACAAATGTTGACTTGGAAAGATGATGAAGTGTTGAAATATGGCATTTATGCAATCCCCAAGGCAGAGCGCAACGACCCATCGGCTCTTACTACATCGAAATATCTTTTGGGTATGGCGTATGCAACAACATACGAATTGCCTGAAGGAATCTCATCTGATACTCATGCTATTGCAGTTACAGTTATCGACGGCTATGCCAACGAGTTTGCCCCTCGTTTCTTAGGCGAAGAATTGAAAGCCGATGTAACTCCTCAATTGATCTCTCCGCTCAATGATGCAAATATAATTTTGCCTACATGCCTCACTTGGCAACCTATCAATGATGCAATGAGTTATATTGTCCAGATTGCTTTTGACAATAATTTTGATTCAATCCTCGCAACCGTACAAACCGACTCTGCTACATTCTTGACGCAAAAAATTGCAAAAATCGATGGTTCGCATAAAATTTATTGGCGTGTGAAAGCCAATGTTGCCAATGCCAAGAGCAATTGGTCTGAAATTCGTTGTTTTGAAGGCAGTTTGTTCTCTGTCAATTATCCTGTTGATGGTGAAGACGGAGTTTCTTTAACTCCTACAATAACTTGGGATAATGTAGGTGGAGATGTGTCGTATATTTGCGAAGTAGCCACAATGAGTACTTTTCACCCATCTTCGATTGTTTTATCTGAAACCACAAACGAAACTTATTTGGCGATACCAGATAATGTTTTGCTTTATGGAAAAAATTATTATGTAAGAGTTACGGCACTCTCTTCAGTTGTCAACGTAACATCGGCAGCATCAGTATTTACCACAGAAGATATCGTGATGGTTCCGCCGAAAATCTTATCTCCAGTAGATGGGGCTGTCATAAATAGCCCAACATTGAAGATAGAGGTTTCGAATACCCCTAATAATGGTTTTCGTTTCGAAGTTTCGGCAAAAGAAACTTTCCCTGGACGTTCCACAAAAATTAAAACTACTGATATCGGCGTGAAGATAGCCGAATATGATAACTTAGAAAGTGGTGAATATTATATTCGTGTAGCTACTATCATTTCTGGTGCAAAATGTACAGATTTTTCAGATGCAGTGAAGATTACATACAAGAAAACGCCTGTAGCTGTTGATGTTATGGGTATTGATAACATCTTCGTTGCAGGTAATATATTGTATGCACCAGCCGATTTAGATTATACAATCTATACAATCACTGGTAGTGTCATTGCAACTGGCGCAACAACCGAAACAACTCAATTGCCATTGTTGAATAGCGGAGTATATATTATTGCTATTGATGGTGTTACATTGAAATATGTGGTAAGATAAAAATATTTTTTATTTATATTTTTTTTATCGCATCAAATTGATGTCGTACGAGTTTGCGACGACAAAGAGATGCACATTATTAACTTTCTTAAATTTTTATTAACTATGAAAAAGTTTACTATTTTAGTAGCCGCTTTGGCTATTAGTCTCGTGACTTTCGCTCAAGGTGCTATTACTTATGAGCTTAATGGTGGTGTTACCAACGATTATGGTTGGAAAAACAAAGCCGACATGTTTGCTGCCTTTATGACAGACAATGGTGCAACAGGGTTTGAAACATTGGACTACTATAAAGCACAAACTGACCCACTTGGTGCTCCAAACATTTGTTCTAAATTGACAACTTGTATTGCTATGCTTAACGATAGTGCAAAATGGAATTGGTTGAAAGTTTACATTCAATCAGTTCATGCTATTCAAGCTGGTGCTTCTGCATTGGATGAAACTTGTACAGGTGCTGCATGGCGTTATGCTGCTGGTGCTTTCTTCATTGATGGTAAACGTGCATCATATCCAGTATCAGCTGACTTTTCTGTAGCAGGTCAAGTGGCTGCATTCCAACCAACATGGAAACATGGTTTTGTTGGTCCTACAGAATATGCTGAAGGCGACTCTTTGGTTATTCCTGCTCCTTACAAAGAAGGTTACACTTTCATCGGTTGGTATAAAGATGAAGCTTTGACTGAAAAAGTTGATACTTTGACAGGTGCTGGCGATGTTAAACTTTATGCTGGTTGGGTAGAATATATCCCTACTATCGCTGAAGTTATCGCTATGGAAAATGAAACTGAAACTAAAGTTCAAGGTACTGTTTCTTACGTAGCAGGTTCTAACTTCTGGATTCAAGATGCTACTGGTGGTCTTCTTTGCTATGGTAAAGACAATGGTTTGACTGAAGGCGAATTGGTTACTCTTGCTGGTAAAAAAACTATCTACTATGGTTCTCCTGAACTTGCTAATGCTACAGTTGTTACTAAAGAAGCTGGTACTGAAGTAGGTGCTCAAACTCTTCTCCTTTCTGCTATTTATGCTGATTCTACAAAAGCATACGCTACATACCTCAACGAATTGGTATATCTCGAAGGTGTTACTATCTCTCAATATGAAGATAAAGGTAGTTACAAAACTCCTTATATCACAGATGGTTTCAACGAAATCGCTCTTTACAACTGGGGGGATGGCGTTACAGAAGATAAATATCCTGTAGGTACAAAAATTTCTGTAAAAGCAGTTCTTGGTATTTATAATAAAAATCTTCAACTCCGTGGTCAAGAAGCTTGGATCGAAGCTGCTGCTGCCGCTGTTAAAGACCCATACGAATATCCAGAAGTAGAAGTCAATGGTGTTAAACACAATTTGGTTAGCAACTGGATGTATTCTGTAACTCTTGACAACTGGGCAGACAACCGTCCAAACCCAATGGCTGAAGGTTCTCGTTCTGTAGTTGAAAAAGATGGTATCCTCTACTTCTCTTATCGCGACAACAACACTCCAGTAGAACAACCTAAACTCGTTCGCGTTGATGCTAAAACAGGTAAAATGCTCGAACCAGTAGTTTATGCTGACAGTATCTTCAAAGATGTAAAAGGTAACTGGTTGTATGGTCCTTATACTGACCTTAAACTTGATAACGCAGGTAACGCTATCACTTCTAACCTTCCAACAACTGGTGGTCCTTTCCAAATTTGGAATGTTGATCTTAAAACAGGTGGAGGTAAACTCCTCATCGACCTTGCAACTGATACAACAAAATGGTTGAGTGCTCAATTCCCAGCTAAGGATTATATGCAAATTCGTTTGGACCGTATCGGTGTATATGGCGATATCAATGGCGATGCAACTATTATGTCGGTTGTAGCAAAACAAGATGGTGATTCAACTAAAGCATCAATGGGTAAACATGCTATTTATTGGGATATTAAAGATGGAAAATGGGATGGTAAATCGCATATTCTTAAGTTAGGTTTTGGTACAGATGAAGATAATTTAGGTACAGCTCCAGTTGTATGTCCTATCGAAGATTATTATTTCTATGTAGATGGTTTTTCAACTTATCCAATGTTATTCGACCCAGATGGTCAATTGGCTGATGCATTTGACGAAGATCATGAAGCAGATCATCTTATGATTGGTAATAAAGGCGTTGCTCGTGCAAAAGGTCATAATGGTGTAACTGAATTTGAAGTTAATGGTGAATACTATCTCATCATCGCTGGTGATAACACAGTTGGTGATGGTACCGCTCCTTCTACATTCGTTCTTTACAAATTTGCTGATGCAGAGCGCACATTCAAAGATATGACTCAAATGTGGGAATTCCCAATGGCAGGTATGGGTAGCATTTCTAACCCACAACGTGTAGCTACTTCATTTGCTCGTCCTAACGAAGCTGGTACTGCTGTTGATATCTATGTATTTACTGCTGAAAATGGTTATGGTGCATATACAATGTACATTGGTGAAAATGCTCCAGTTAACGTAGAAAATGCAACTATCAACTTCAATATTTGGGTTGAAAACAACACTATCGCTGCTGACGTTGAAATCGAAGGTATCTTCACTGTTACAGGTCAAAACGTAACTGCTCTCAATGGTAACCTCTCTGCTGGTGCTTACATCGTTCGTACAGCTGAAGGCGTTGCTAAGGTAATGGTTAAATAATTTTGATTTCTAATCATTCTTAATATAAAGGGTGGGTGGAATTCCACCTACCCTTTATTCTTATTTTTATAATTTTTATGCGTCATATTGTAAATCCTTTTTTGATTGCAGGGTATCAGGGTCCAGATTATTTTTGTGATAGAGAAAAAGAGACGGATAATATAATTTCTGCTCTGAAAAATGGTAGAAATATTACGTTGATTAGTCCTCGTCGTATTGGTAAAACTGGATTGATTAAGCATGTTTTTTGGAATATTCAAAAGCAATCTCCTAATGCAAAATGTTTTTATATAGATATTTTTGGAACCCAAAGTCTTTATGAATTGGTTTTGCTTTTGGGTAAAAGTGTTATAGGTAAATTGGATACTTTTTCTGAAAGTATGATGCGTAATCTGACAGAATTGTTGAGGAGTTTTCAGCCTTCGTTTACTTTTGATCCTGTTACTGGAGTTCCAAGTTTTAATTTTAATCTTCAGCATGAGAATGTAGAAGTTGGTCTTCAAGAAATATTCGCCTATCTTCAACATTCAGATAAAGAGTGTTATATTGCTATTGATGAATTTCAACAGATAACAGAGTATCCCGAAAAAGGAGTTGAGGGATTGTTGCGTTCTTATATACAATTTATTCCAAATGTTCATTTTATTTTTGCTGGAAGTAAAAAACATTTGATGGATGAAATTTTTTCATCTCCTAAACGTCCATTTTTTCAAATGACTCAAAAAATGACTTTAGGTGTTATTAATAAAGAAAAATACTATTTGTTTGCGCAAGGATTTTTTAATAAACAAAATAAAAATCTTAATGTTAATACATTTGATTATATATATAATTTGATGCATGGTTTCACTTGGTATATTCAATATGTTTTGAATTATTTATATTCTAAGCCTATAAGTGAATATTCGTGTACAGATGTGGAAGATGTGTTACGTGAAATCGTAGAACAAGAGGACGTAACTTTTAAGTCTTACTGCGAATCTTTATCAAAAGCTCAATTTAAATTGTTAAAAGCTATAGCTAAAGAGAATATGGTGTTGAATATATATGAAAAAGATTTTTTGCGGAAGTATGATCTTGGTACGCCAAGTACTATTCAACGTGCATTATCTTCTTTAGTTGGGTTATCTTTTGTTCTTAAAGAAGGTGATTCAGCACATTTTCTTTATGATCCAATTTTTTCTTATTGGCTAAAAATGAGAGGTTAAGCTTAATTACGCATTTTGCGTAACGCAAAAACAATAATTTTCATTACGCATTTTGCGTAATGAAAAAGAATATGGAATAATTATGAAACTCCTTTTGACTATATTTTGTGCATTGTGCATTGTGCACTGCACATTTGCTAAGAGTGTTGTTGTGAAGCAAAAAACGTCTGAAGCATATATTGGCAATATTTCGCAAGCATGTGAACGTAAAATGTCGCATAAAAATATAGAGGTAGTTAATCATTTGAAATATTTTGAGGTAAAGAGAAAGGGGGAAGTTATAGCATCTTTTGATCCTGTTAATATTGACCGCAATTCACTCTATATTTGGGCAGAATTGTCGCCTAATGGAAAGATGTTGTTGTTTTCAACATCAGATCAAGGGGTATTTATTTGTAATCTTAAAGGAGAGATTTTATATAAATTCGGTAGAGGAGTAACAGCTACGAATTGGTGGGATAATAGACATATCGTAGGAATGATAGAGGAGGATGATGGTCTTGATTTTTTGAAGTCTGATCTTGTTATGATTGATATTTGTACAGGTGAAAAATTTTTTGTTGAAACAGAAGAGGAAATAGCGATTTATCCTTGTGCAAATAAGCCATATTTGGAATATTTTACTCCAAACAACACAAAATATACAATTAAATTGAGAATTAAGAATTGAAAATTATATTATTTACTATTACTTGATAAATTATGAAAAGACATTTACTTACTTTTCTTTTGGTTGTTGTTTCTTTCGTAATGTTTGCGCAAAGTACGACTAAAATCTACATCAATCCAGGTCATGGCGGTTGGGATAGTGATGACCGCTATCAAGCATTGCCTCCTTATGGCAAAGTGGAGTCAAGTCAAGATACTCTCGCTTTTTGGGAGTCGTCAAGTAACCTAGATAAGGGCTTGATTCTTTATCACATGCTTGATTCACTTAATAAAATTCCGGGTGAAGATGGTTGGGAATTTATGATTTCTCGTACACTTAATCGTACTGAAGACGACCGTTCTTTGTCTGCAATTGTAGAAGAAAGTAATGCATTTAATTCCAACTTTATGCTTTCTATACACTCTAATGCGGGTAATCCATCTAACTATCCTTTGATGCTTTATTCTGGTGTGGATGAGGGAGATGATTTGAATGCTTATAACCATAAGGTGACAGAAGTGAACAATGCCGAGGGACGTGCTGTAAGTAAAATGATAGGTGATAATATTCGTGGACTTTCTTTAGTGCCTTGGACCAATGCTATGCAACTTCGTGGTGATAAGACGTTTGCTAAGAAGGTTATGGGTTGGGAGGATGGTTATGGAGTGTTGCGTTGGCTTACTACTCCAGGCGTGATTTCGGAAGGTCGTATGCATGATTATGCCCCTGAAACATATCGTCTTATGAATCACGACTATCGTTGGTTAGAGGCTTGGCATTTCTTGCATGCTTTTGTACACTATTATAAAGGTCGTACATTGAAAACTGGCAATATCGCTGGTGATGTTCGTGATAAATTTATCTCGGCGAAGGAGATAGAGGCTTATGGACAATTAGGAAAATATTTTCGTCCAGACACGCGTGATGCTATGATGCCTCTTAATGGTACTGACGTGAAACTTATTCAAAATGGTGATACTATCCGTCGTTATAAAACTGATGAATATTTCAATAGTTTCTGGTTGTTTAATAATCTTGAAGCTGGAACTTATGAGGTTGAATTGTCGAAAGAGGGGTATCATAATTATAAACAAGAGGTTGTCGTTAAAGCCGACGAAACTACTTATGTGACAGTAGATATGCAAGCCATACGTAGTACTCCTCCTGAAATTATTGCTTTTTATCCTGCTAATAATGAGGTGGATTCAGTTGCATGTAATGAATCTATTGTGATTGATTGGAATTGGAGTATGGATACAGAGTCGGTTGAGGCTGCATTCAGTATCGAACCTAAGATTGATGGTGTTTTTGAATGGTCGAATTATGGTCGTAGGTTGACATTCAAACCAACTCCATCGTTTAATGGTAATACACTTTATACTGTACGCATTGCAACCACAGCAGCTCATCCTGATACAGCTTATGAAAACACTCTTCAAGAAGAGTATGTATCTAAATTCTTGACTAATTCATACGATACACTTAATTTGTTAGTATCTTCGCCAACAGATGGTGATGTCATTCCTGTAAATTCTTTTTTCTTTGTTTTGTTTGATTCTAAATTGAATAGCGCAACTGCTCGTAATTATATCAATGTAGTAGATGAAAAAGGAAATAGTTTAGAAAAATCTACTCGTAAGCAATATTGGAATAAGTTAGATGGTTATGGTTCATATCAATTCAAACTAAATGATTCTATTGTTGTTGGTAAAACATATAGATTGTTGATTGAACCTTTGACAGAAAATGAAGATGGTATCGCAACACGTGTTAAGCGAGAAATACCTTTTACTTTTGCGAATTTTACAGAGCCTATGTTAGAAAAAGCTGTAGATTGTTCGACTATAATGTTTGAATATGATGAAAAATGTAGTGAGCAAGTTGTTAATGTGAAGGTTACTAAAAATACTGAAGAAATATTATTCAAAGTATCTAATAAGTTAACATATTCTTTTGTTGATACTTCTGCTATTAGTGTTGTTGAGTATAAACTTAAAACTCCTATGGAAGTTGAAAATGATGTTGATTTGTCAATTCCAGTAAAAGGCGATTTTACTTATAATAAACTTCTTTTGAAATATGTGAATGAGGATGCTTCAGATTCTATTTATGCTGATTTTATTACATTAAGTAATTTCAGTTGGAATATTTATAATGTGAGAGTAGATAATCTTCCTTCTGATAATAAAAAGTGGTATTTGTCGGCTGTTGTTGTTGAAGAAAGTGGACATCCTGCCAATGGATTTAAAGGTGAGTTCTATATCGAAAATATCTATTTAGGTAAATATGAACTTCCTGTTGGTGTTGAGCAAGTAAAGGGTGATGGTGTATCTGTATGGCCTAATCCTGCAGCTGAATTTATCTATGTAGATGCTCCTGAAAATGCTTCTATCGAACTTTATTCTATTGATGGTCGCTTGATTACTTCGGTTCCTGCTGAAAATGTAGCTTCAGAGGATAACGTTCTTCGCACAATCGGTGTAAATAACCTTACTGCAGGAACATATATAGTGAATATATCGACTGCAAATGGTTCACAAACATTGAAATTCGTTAAATACTAACTAGTAGAGACGCAATATATTGCGTCTCTTTTTAGTAATAGAAAAGGCTGCATCAAAATTTTTGGTGCAGCCTTTTGTTTTATGTTATATCTTATTCTGTTATAGTACTTTCAAACCAAGATTTAAGCAGTTCGAATTGCTCGTCGCGGGTCATGTCTGAGTTGTCGAGGAGGCGAGCATCGTCAGCTTGTCGGAGAGGTGATTCGGCACGATGTGTGTCACGATAGTCGCGCTCTTCGACGTTTGCTAATACGTCGGCGTATGGTTGTTCCTCGCCTTTGGTTTTGAGTTCGTCGTAGCGGCGTTGTGCTCGTACTTCGGCAGTTGCAGTTACAAATACTTTTAATTCAGCGTTGGGGAATACTACAGTGCCAATATCACGACCATCCATCACTATGCCACCCTCTGTGCCCATTTCTTGTTGGAGGGCAACTAAAGCGCGACGCACGAATCCGATAGCCGATACTCGACTTGCTCCATTAGCAACTTCGAGGGTGCGAATGCGTGACTCTACATCTACGCCATTTAATACGGTGTGTTGTACGCCATCCACTGTTGTAAACGATATTTTGATGTTGCTTAATGCTTCATTTAAGCCGATTTCATCGATTTTTTCGGCATCTATGAGGTTGTGGTCGATAGCATAAAGTGCTACTGCGCGATACATTGCGCCTGTATCTACATATGTATAACCAGCATATTTTGCCAAAGCCTTTGCCATTGTGCTTTTGCCACATGACGAAAAACCGTCGATTGCTACTACTATTCGTTTCATAATATAAAAGATATAAGACACGAGACGGTCTTTTTATTTTACTCCAAAGTCGCAGAGGTTAGTTGAGAATGTTATGTTATATCCAAGACTGCCTGCTTGATAAGGCACGATTGAGAATCCTACGTTGAATTTGTAAGCATGGAAGCCTGCACCGAATGCGAAGCCTGCAATTGAGCGTTTGTCTTTAATTACCATCTCTTTTTGGCGGCGGTGGTTGTATGATGCTACAATATAGAAGTTTTTATGAGGAAGTATTTCCACTGCCCATATAGTGTGGCGGAAAAACATGTCGGCACCGATAGCTGCTTTAGTTTTGCCGTTCATTTTGTCGGTAACTCCATTACCTAAACCGTAACTCAAATCCCATGTTTGCATGTTGTGCAATGTCAAATGAAAACGGAGTGGGGCTTTAGGTAGTTTTTGCGATACTGCAATTTGTAAATCAATGGGTAGAATTTCTTGTTTTTTGCTGGGGTCAAGGCTGTTGTAGCCATTAAATTGGAATCCTACGTTACGGAGAACAAGACCTGCCGAGAAGAATGCCTTTTCGTTGTGGTACGAGAAACCTAAGTCAAATCCAAGGCCCGATGAGAAATAGCGTTCATAAATTGAAAATATTGGTTTCATCGTGACACCTATAGTCCACCGAGGAGATAGCCATCGACAATACATAGCAGTTAGTGCGATGTCTTTGGCTGTAAATGTACCAAACTCTTGATTGAATTCGTTGGTTTCGATAAATGTTCCGTAGTCAATATAGTGCGCTCCGAAAGCCATAAAATCTTTGTCGCTGAAATTACGGCCATAAATGGCAGACCCAATGTTTACATCATTAAATAGGTTAGTGTAATTTAGTCCAAGATAGTTGTGAGTTTTTTCAGAGAGCAATGCAGGATTGGCAAAAGCAAAATTGAGGTCGTCGTCGTATAGTGTGATATTAGTGCCTCCAAATGCAGCTTGGCGTGCGCCTGTTGGCAGACTCAAGAATTGGAAAATTCCCGTGCCAGCTTGTGCATTAATTGTTGTGCTAAGGAGTAAAGTGGTTAATATGTATAGTAGGCGTCTAATCATAACTATTGTATAACGGCAGAATAAGGGGAATATTGTTTTCATAAAAAAGGCAGAATAACAGAAAAACATAAATATTATGTTCTTATGTCTTTCTGTCTTTTTGTCTTTTAATAATTTTCAACTATAATGATTTCATTCATTTTGTAGTCGAAAGGTTCGGTTGGGACTTCAGGTACTATTTGGAATTTGAAGCATACTCCAAGTCGGTAAGCGTTAGGGTGTTTTACGAGAAAACGGTCGTAATAGCCTTTACCTCTGCCCAATCGGTTTTTGTTGTTATCGAACGCCACGCCTGGAACCACGATTAAATCAATAGAGCCATTGTATGGTTCGGCAACAGGTTCAAGAATGTCGAAATCGCCTACAATCCATTCTGTTTCAGAGGTAATCTCTACAGGAATGATGTCGTCGCCTTTGACGGTAGGGAGAATTACGCGTTTGCCAGCTGCAAGGGCGCGGTCGAATAGTGGGCGTACATCTACTTCATCCCATAGAGGATGATAGAGCATAACTATATTGGCATTATGATAGTGTTCGTTTGCCTCAATTTTTTCTGTTACAGGCAGTGACATTTGTAGTAATTCTTCTTTGCCAATGCGTTTTTTCTCTGCACGGATGGCTTTGCGTATTTCTTGTTTCATTTTTTTAGATATTTAGACTCGAGACACGAGACACGAGACACGAGACACGAGACACGAGACACGAGACACGAGACACGAGACACGAGACACGAGACACGAGACACGAGATTTATAGTCTAATATCTTGTGTCTTTTATCTTTTGTCTAATTAATGTGCAAAGTTACTAAAAAGTTTTGAGAATTCAAATATAATTTGTAATTTCGTAGGCTGAAATTTGGACATAAAAAAGCGAGAGTAATGATTGACAAACAGACGGTAGATAAGATATTGGATGCGGCGCAAATCGTTGATGTAGTGAGCGATTTTGTGACGTTGCGCAAGCGTGGGGTGAATTATATTGGTTTGTGTCCGTTTCATGATGAAAAGACGGGTTCGTTTACTGTTTCGCCAGCAAAAGGTATTTTTAAGTGCTTTGGTTGTGGTAAAGGTGGTGGCCCTGTGCACTTTATTATGGAGCATGAGCAGTTGGACTATGTAAGCGCATTGAAGTATTTGGCTAAGAAGTATCATATCGAAGTTGTTGAAAAAGAGTTGACACCAGAAGAACAGCAGTCGCAGTCAGATAGAGAGGCGATGTTTGCGTTGAACACATGGGCACAGTCGTATTTTACGCAGCAGATGAATAATACTGATGATGGTCGGGCTATAGGATTGTCGTATTTCCGTTCACGTGGATTTACCGATGAAACCATAGCAAAATTCGGTTTAGGTTATTGCCTTGATAAGTCGGATGCGATGACTATGACGGCGTTACATGCGGGCTATAAGGCCGATTTCATCGAGAAATGTGGGTTGGGTAGTCGTCGTGATAATGGCACTTGGTATGATAGATTTCGTGGCCGTGTGATATTCCCTGTGCATACGTTGTCGGGAAAAGTGGTGGCTTTTGGTGGTCGTGTGTTGAAAAAGGACGATAAAACCGCCAAATATGTTAATTCGCCAGAGAGCGAGATATATCACAAAAGTAATGAATTATACGGTATTTATTTTGCAAAACAATCGATAGTTAAGCAAGACAGATGTTTCTTGGTGGAGGGTTATACTGATGTTATCAGTATGCACCAAGCAGGGATTACGAATGTGGTGGCATCGTCGGGTACGTCGCTCACGCCCGGACAAATTCGATTGATTCATCGTTTTACGCCGAATATTACGGTGCTTTATGACGGAGATGCGGCAGGTATAAAGGCTTCGATTCGTGGTATCGATTTGTTGCTCGAAGAGGGTATGAATGTGAAGGTGGTTTTGTTGCCAGATGGCGAGGACCCAGACTCGTACGCACAAAACAATAATGCGTCAGATTTTATCGATTTTATCGATAAAAATCAAGTGGATTTCATTCGATTTAAGATACAATTGTTGTTGAATGAGATAGGCAATGACCCGATAAAGAAGGCTGGGCTGATACAAGATGTAGTACACTCGATTTCGTTGATTCCAGATAATATTACACGTTCGGTGTATGCCAAAGAGTGTGCTATTCAGTTGGATATAGATGAGAAGGTGGTACTTGCTGAGATTCAGAAGATTTTGCGAGTAAGACGCGAAAAAGAGTTGGCGAGAAAATCGAATGGCGATTATACTCCACAAAGTTATGCGGCAGAGGAGAAGCATGACACTAATCCAACATATAGACAAGAGGGGGGTACCTCCGCTGTTTTAGGGGGAGTGCCTGAAGGAGAAGGGGGGACTCAACTTTCAACTAATTCTCAACTCTCAATTTTCAACTCTCAATTTTTGAAGGAGGAGATGAATATTTTGCATTATGTAGTAAGATATGGAGGGGAGTCGTTGTATGGAGAAGAAGATGGATCTATTGTCACAGTAGGCGGATTTGTTGTGGCATCACTGATTGATTTAGAGGTTGATGGTGGTACGATATTTCATAATCCGTTGCATCAGCAGATGATAGAAGATGTGAAGGCCTTGGGATCGGGTAATATGATTAATATGATTAATATGGCAAAATATTTTACTAATCACGTTGACCCTGAAATTTCGGCAAAAGCGGCTGAGTTGTTGACAGATAAGCATTCGTTATCGAAAATATATACAAAGCAAGATGAATATACAGGTGACCCTAATAATATGAAAGCGCGAGAGGAGCATTATGCGCAACTTGAGAAGCAACGAAAGGAGAATTTGTTGCGAGAGATAGCTACTGTTGTGAATGAATATAAGGCTGCGATCATAAGCAATCGTGAAGTGGAAATCGACAAAAAAATGCATCATGCTCAAGAATCAAAAAATATCGATGAAATCATGGATTTAATGCGACAGAAGCAACAGTTACATGAGTTGAAAAAAATGTTATCGAAAGAGATAGGTGGACGTGTGGTTTTGTGGAGAAGATAATAGATTGTGTATATCGAATAAAATTTGTAACTTTGTATGTTAAAGTAGAGACGCAATATTTTGCGTTTTAATAATGATAATGTTTTTATTTTAAATATATGTCAGAGAATAATTCAAACGAATTTATTAGTCAAGTGGCTCAAAAAGAGTATGAATATGGGTTTACGACCGATGTTCATACGGAGACTATACAAAAGGGATTGTCGGAAGAGGTAGTGCGCTTGATTTCAGCAAAAAAGGAAGAACCAGAGTGGTTGTTGGAGTTTAGATTGAAGGCTTATCGTCATTGGCTCACGATGCCGATGCCAGATTGGGCGTTGTTGAATATACCTGAGATAGATTTTCAGGCAATATCGTATTATGCAGCACCGAGAAAGAACGCGCCAAAATCGTTGGATGAGGTTGACCCTGAGATTCTTGACACGTTCAATAAATTGGGTATTCCGTTGGAGGAACAGAAGGTGTTGAGCGGTATTGCGGTGGATGCGGTGATGGACTCGGTGTCGGTGAAGACTACGTTCCGCGAGAAATTGGCAGAAAAGGGTATTATTTTCTGTTCGATTTCGGAGGCAGTGAAGGAGTATCCTGATTTGGTGCGCGAGTATTTGGGTTCGGTGGTGCCATATACAGACAACTTTTATGCGGCGTTGAACTGTGCAGTATTCTCGGATGGGTCGTTCGTTTACATACCGAAGGGCGTGCGTTGTCCGATGGAG
>JAZOMI010000045.1:0-6474 GCA_045653825.1 Candidatus Aphodosoma sp.
ACTGTTGTCTGTTGACATGAGGAATTAGATTCGTTCGAGGACGATTTTGATGAGGCCTTCGATTGAGCCTTTGTATTCGGTGTTCATGTTGTGAGAGACGCGGCCTGCGATGATGGCGCATACGGTCATGGCTTTGTGACCGAGTAGGGCAGCCATACCTGCGAGGGCTGAACTCTCCATTTCGAAGTTAGTGATTTGCCATTCTCTGTCGTCACGGACCGAATTTACCGAGTCCATTGCAAATTGTACTTCGTCAGATGAGTGCTTTGGCGTATAGCGGAATGACTGAATTTTAGAGTTGAGTTCCATATCGGCAGGACGAGCGCGCACGTAGCGACCTTGTGGGCCGTAGAAGCCAGGAGCGGCGATGGTGATGCCTTTGACCATATCGTGACCAATGCGGTTGACAAGTTCGGTGTCGGCACTTACGACGTAAGGAGCAGGTAGGCGGCGATTCCAACCAACGTGGTTGCAGAATGCCTCCTCGATGTCGAGGTCGAACATGCCATCAGGCACTTCGTAGTAGTTGAGTAAGCCATCGAAGCCCATAGATTTGGCTGCTACTACATACGAACCCACTGGCGAACATTCTTGCAAACCTCCTGATGTGCCAATTCGCACAAGAGTAAGCGTCGTATGCTCAGCTTTTTCTTGGCGAGTAGCAAAGTCGATATTCACAAGCGCATCAAGTTCGGTAACTACGATATCGATGTTGTCGCAACCAATGCCGTGAGATACACAAGAGAGGCGTTTGCCACGATAAGTGCCTGTAATAGTGTGAAATTCGCGACTAGAGATGTCACATTCTATACTATCGAAATGAGAAGCAATGAGGTCAACACGTTTAGGATCGCCACAGAGTAGGATAGTTGTAGCTATTTGATCGGGGCGGACATGAAGGTGAAAAATAGAGCCGTCGGAGTTGATGATTAGTTCAGAAGCAGGGATTGTTCTCATAGTATGTTTTTTTAGGTATGAAGATAGGATAATATTAGTAAGCAAAGTTAATTATTTTAGTTTGTATATGCAAGAATTATACAAAAAAAGAGATGCTTTTGCATCTCTTTTTTTTAATTCAAAATAAAATCACATACATGATTTGAGCCAGAGAGTATTGTGGCTTGATATACCGATGCAAACGACAACAAGAAATTGATTGTTGATTGTTTAGGCGCAAATTGTTGTTCTAGTTGTGATTTTTTTGATTTTACAGGAGTAGATTTTTTTATCATAGGCGTTTAGTTAGTAGTGATTCGTCTGTATAACGTACTATTATATTACTTTATTGTGTAAATAGGATATTTTTTATCAATTATTATATTTTATTCGTTCAATTCTTGTTTTATTTGGATTAACTTTTCTTCGATGTCAAAGATGGAAATAATACGGGGGAGCTGCGGCAATATTTAAATTTGTTATTTATCATAATGTTAATTATAATAATTTGATAGTTGTTACATATAGGTCTATTTTAAATTGATTTTTAACATATCACTATAAAATTCAAATTATAATTTAGAAGAAAAAAAAGAGACGCAATATTTTGCGCCTCTACTATTTTTGTATGGTTTGTACTATAAAATTAGTAACCCAACATTTTTTTGTTGATTTCATCATATTTTGCTTGGTATGATGGATCTGAATTTGTGAGTTTGTAGAATAAACCACGAAGAGTTTTCATTGTTTCATAATCTTCAGGATCAAGTTCAATAACTTTTTCGAAGAAAGGAATTGATTCTTTATAAACTTCGAGAGCTTTTGCTACTTCTTGATCAGAAAGTTTGAAGTCACGAATTTCAAGAGCTTTTTGTTCCATTTTGAAAGCTTTGTTGTAAATCAAACGAGCTTTACCTAACCAAGCATCTTTGAAATCAGGTTTAAGTTCAATAGCTTTATCAAAGTTAGCCATTGCTGCATCAATATCTTCAAGCACTTCGAGCATTGAACCGCGAACGCTATAAAGTTGAGCATTATTAGGGTCATTAGCAATAGCTTTATCAAGCAACTCAGTTGCTTTTTGTGGTTGACCACCAAATACATAGTGGTTAATTAAGTTGCCAAGATAATAGAATTCGTTAGGGAATTTAGCAAGACCTTTTTCCAATGTAGAAACATAATTTAATGTATCTTTTGAATCAAGATAATATTGACAAAGCAGCATATAAACTGCGTTATTATTGTAATCTTTATCTTTTATTTCCTCTAGTATAGATATTGCCTTTTCTGAATCTTCATTAGACCAAGCAAATTGAGCTGCGTAATATTTAATTTCATAATATGCTGTATCTTTATTGATTATAGGAAGTTCATTTACTAACATAAAAGGTAAATCAGGAATCAAAACATGAGTATTTAAAGCATTATATGCTTTTGACCACTCTTGTGTTTTTTGTTTTTCTACACCATAATTAACCAATAAATAGTATCTATAAATATTTGAAACTCCAGCAGCAATTTTTTTAGTAAATTTTGGTTTAACTTTACCTTTTGCATCAGGAAGTTGGTCTAATTCATTAGCTTTCAAATAACATTCATAAGCTTTTAATGCATCTTCACCAGCCAAAATAAGATCTGATTCAACTTTTGCTGCAGCTTCATAAATAGTAGCTGCTACAAACCAAGTATTTGCAAGATTTTTAGTTTCTTCATTTTCTAAAGCAGCTTCAATATCCACTTTTGCTCCTTGAAAATCAGGAGTTCCTTCTACTGGGAATGCTTTGTTTTTAGCTTTACTTACATTAGCTTTTTGTGCAAAACCTGTAGCTACTACAGCTAAGGCCAATGCCATTACTAAGAATAATTTTTTCATAATTATTAATATTTAAAATGTTATTTTATTGTTGTTCATTTGTTTCTTGGACTTCAGAAGTAACTTCAGGTTTAATACCCTCCTCTGTTTGAGCCTCAATTTCTTCATCAATAACAGTTGCTACCTTACATACAGATGCAATTTCATCGTTACGTTTACCAAGGTCAATAAGACGAACACCTTGTGCAGCACGACCAATAACGCTAAGACTTGAAACATGAGTACGCAATGTAACACCCGATTTGTTAATAATCATAAGGTCGTTATCGTCATTCACATTTTTAATAGCAACAAGTTTGCCAGTCTTTTCTGTAATATTGATTGTCTTAACACCTTTACCACCACGATTAGTAATACGATAATCCTCTAGATCTGAACGTTTGCCATAACCCAATTCACTAACAACAAGAATATTATCTTTAGAATCAGGAGAGACATTAATCATACCTATGATTTCGTCAGTTGGGTCATCTTCGTCAAGAGTCATACCGCGCACACCAGTTGCAGGACGTCCCATTTCACGAACTTTTTGTTCATTGAAACGAATAGCACGACCATTACGGTTTGCCATAAGTATTTCGTCATTACCACCAGTAAGAAGTACCTCTATTACTTTATCATCTTCGCGTATAGTGATTGCGTTGACACCATTTTGACGTGGACGAGAATATGCTTCGAGGGAAGTTTTCTTAATAATACCCTGTTTTGTACAGAACACAAGGAAGTGAGATTGGTTAAACTCTGGGTCTTGCAATTGTTTAACATGAACAAATGCTGTTACTTTATCATCAGAATCAATGTTCAACACATTTTGTATAGCACGCCCTTTACTCATTTTGTTACCTTCTGGGATTTGGTAAACCTTGAGCCAATAGCAACGACCTTTTTGAGTAAAGAACATCATTGTTGAGTGCATAGATGCAGAATAGATATGTTCGATAAAGTCTTCTTCACGAGAACTACTACCCTTAGATCCTACTCCGCCACGATTTTGCGCACGAAACTCTGCAAGTGGTGTGCGTTTAATATATCCGAGGTGAGAAATTGTGATAACCATCTCATCATCAGCATAGAAATCTTCAGGATTAAACTCTTCGCTTGCATAGATAATTTCGGTACGACGCTCGTCGCCATATTTATCTTTAAGTTCGATGAGTTCGTTTTGAATAATTTCCATACGGCGTTCAACACGTGCAAGAATATCTTTCAAATCTTCAATACGTTTCAAGAGTTCTTCATATTCAAGACGAAGTTTGTCTTGTTCCATGCCTGTAAGCTGACGAAGACGCATTTCAACAATATAAGCCGCTTGGCGTTCCGACAAGCTGAATCGTTCCATCAAACGAGTCTTAGCCTCTTCAGGAGTCTTAGAATCACGAATAATTTGAATTGCTTCATCTAGATTATCAAGAATAATCATACAGCCTTCAAGCAATTCAGCACGTTCTTCTGCCTTGCGAAGTTCAAAGCGAGTACGACGAGTAACAACTTCATGTCGGTGGTCAACAAAATGATGTATAAGGTCTTTAAGGTTGAGTGTCATCGGACGACCTTTTACAAGAGCAATATTGTTTACACTAAATGAAGATTGAAGAGCTGTATATTTGAAAAGTTTGTTGATAACAACTTGTGGATTAGCATCACGTTTTACATCAACAACAATACGCATACCTTGACGGTCTGATTCGTCATTGACATTAGCAATACCCTCAACTTTTTTCTCAATAGCGAGATCAGCAATATTCTTAATCAACTCTGATTTATTTACCATATAAGGTATTTCAGAGATAATAATCTTATCATTGCCTTTCTCGTTGTTTTCAATGTCGTATTTAGCACGAATGACGATACGACCACGACCAGTCTCGAAAGCTTCTTTAACACCAGCATAACCATATATTTGACCACCTGTAGGGAAATCTGGAGCTTTGATATATTGCATCAAATCCGAAATTTCAATTTCTGGATTGTTGATATAAGCCACAGTAGCATCTACCACCTCTGAGAGGTTATGTGGTGCCATATTTGTAGCCATACCTACAGCAATACCCGACGAACCATTAACCAAAAGGTTAGGCAAACGAGTAGGAAGAACCACAGGTTCTTTAGTTGTTTCATCGAAGTTAGGCGTAAAATCTACTGTATCTTTTTCGATGTCTTTGAGCATCTCTTCTGCAATTTTTTGCAAACGAGCCTCAGTGTAACGCATAGCTGCAGGACCATCGCCATCGACCGAACCAAAGTTACCTTGTGGGTCAACAAGTGGATAGCGCAACGACCAAGTTTGAGCCATACGAACAAGTGTCATATAGATTGATGAGTCGCCATGTGGGTGATATTTACCCATAACCTCACCAACTATACGGGCAGATTTTTTGTATGGTTTGTCGGATGTATTTCCAAGCTCGTTCATACCATACAATACACGGCGATGAACAGGTTTGAAACCATCGCGAACATCAGGTAAAGCACGAGATACGATAACCGACATCGAATAGTCGATATAGGCTTGTCGCATCTGTTCTTCGACATTAATCGGAATGATTCTTTCGTCTCTTTCTATCATAAAATCAGTTTAAAATTGTCTGTATATAAGGCATATTTTACTACACCCAAAAACTTTATAAAGTTACAAAAAATTATCGAAATAGGCAAATTTTGGCTTTGATTTTTTACATTTACTAAACTTTTGATTTTCAAACTATTTTATTTTTCGTAAAATACAAATATGCTTAAATTCGATTTTAACGCGATTTAAGCGCATTTTATTTTTCTTGAAATTAAAAATGAAGTGTGCAAAAAATAAAAAATGGCTCTATTTTGCATTTAGAGCCATTTTGAGAGTGTTTTATATTTTTATCGCTAACATTACTTATTAAATTCTTCAAAAGAACCATCGTCATACAATAGAATTACCTTTTTTACGCTTCTTTTTCTTTCAATTGTGGATTGAACTAGCACATTAGTCTCCTGATTAGCCACCTGGGGTTCTTCCTCTATTTTACGTGGAGTTTCTGCTATATAAACCGCTTGATATTCATTAGCTGTTTTATCATCATTCGATGAAGTTTGAGTAATCTCTATTTCAGTTTTAACTTCATCATTAGTAAATAATTCTATTTCCTGTTCGCTACGATTCGCAATAGGAGCATCACCTTTCCCTAAAATCAACCAATTTATATCTATCTCAGGAAAGCGTTGCTTAATTTTTTCAACTAACGATAGAGTTGGTTGAGTACGTCCTGTTTTTATACTCGAAATAGAAGCTCGACTAACGCCAATTTTGTCGGCAAATTCTGTCGGTGTAAGTTGCTGTGATTCTATAAATGTAAAAATTCTATTTACCATAATATTTTTGAAAAACAAACAAATATTTAGTTAGAATATAAATGTAAATTTGAGGTTACAAATGTATAACATTTTTTTGAATCTACAAAACTAAAATGAAAAAATATTTTACAACACTGAATTTACATTCGTAATTTACCAATTATATATAAATCAAATCCCACAAAACTAAAATACTATATTACAAATGTATAAATACCTATTAAATATTAAAAGTATAAGTTTATATTGTAATAGTTAATATAACAAGAAATCAATAAGTTATACATATAAAAATACATAAATACACTAAAAACCCCAGATTCATAAAAATTATA
>JAZOMI010000046.1:0-22302 GCA_045653825.1 Candidatus Aphodosoma sp.
ATTGTATTATCGTGACTACTCCGTTGCGAAATGGGTAGAAATCACTTGGCGTGAGCTTCACGAAAAAGTAGAACGTGTGGCTCGTGCTTTGGTCTCTCTCGGAGTTAAAGAGGAAGACCGTGTTGCTATCTGTTCGCAAAATATGCCTCAGGCTTTGATGGTTGACTTTGCCAATTATGCCAATCGTGCTATTTCTGTGCCTATGTATGCTACTGCGTCGGTGCAACAAATCGAGTACATCGTTAATGATGCTGAAATTGAGGTTCTTTGCGTAGGTGAGCAAATTCAGTATGATAATGCTCTTGAAGTAATCAAAAACAGCAAGTTCTTGAAACACATCGTCGTATTCGACCCCTCTGTCGACTTGAAAGGCGAATCACGCGCTATGTATTTCGAAGACTTTATGCGTAAAGGCGACGACCAATCGTTGCAAAAAACGGTTGAAAAACGCACCAAAGCGGCTACCGATGACGACCTTGCTATAATCATGTACACATCAGGTACTACCGGCGAGTCGAAAGGTGTTATGCTTCCTCACTCATGTTTGCTCGAAGCTATGCGCATCCACGACCAACGCCTTGTGCATATCAAGCGTAGCGATACCTCTATGGCATTCCTTCCGCTCACTCATATCTTTGAGCGTGCATGGACCTATTTCTGCCTATGGGAAGATGTAAAAGTATATCTTAACCAACGCCCTAGCGACATTCAAAACACACTAAAAGAGGTGCGCCCAACTATGTTATGTGCTGTGCCTCGTTTCTGGGAAAAAATTGCAGCTGGAGTGCAACTCAAAATCGACACATTCTCGCCTTTCAAAAAAGCTATGGTTACTTGGGCTTTAGCCGTGGGTGAAGAATATAATATAGGATATCGTAAAGACCTAAAACGTGCCCCTCTTGGTCTTGCTATTCGTTATAAGATTGCCGACCGACTAATCTTCTCTACTCTCAAAAAAGTCGTAGGTCTCGACCGTGGTCGCCTATTCCCTGTGGCGGGTGCTGCTCTCGACGATAAACTTGCTAAATTCTTTATAAGTCTTGGATTACCAATTATGTATGGTTATGGCCTTACTGAAACTACAGCGACTGTATGTTGCTATCCATATAACAATTATGTAATTGGTTCTATGGGTACGTTGATGCCTGATGTTCAAGTGAAGATAGGTGAAGATGGTGAAATCTTAGTAAAAGGTAAAACCGTTTGTTCGGGATATTATAAAAAACCAGAAATCAATGCCAATTCATTCATTGATGGATGGTTCCGCACAGGCGATGCAGGTAAACTTGTGGATGGTAAACATCTTTATATGACAGATCGTATAAAAGACTTGTTCAAAACATCTAATGGTAAATATATTGCACCACAACAAATCGAAACAATCCTCGGTGGTGATGTATTCATCGAACAAGTAGCTGTTATTGGTAACAATCGAAATTATGTAACTGCTATTATTGCGCCTAATATTGAGGCAATAAAAGGTTATGCAGAGCAAAGCGGAATTAAATATGAATACGTAGATGAGCTTATGGACAATCCACAAATCTGCAAAATGATGGAAGAACGTATTGCAGAACTCCAAAAGGATATGGCTCCATACGAAAAGATCAAAAAATTCCGTATGATTAAACGTGGATTTACAATCGAATCTGGTGAGTTGACATCTACTCTCAAACTTCGTCGTGCTGTTATCCTTCAAAACTATGCAGCAATGATCGAAGAGATGTATAATCCAGTGAAAGGACCTATCGGCGATTACGCAAAATAATAGACAATGGTCGATACTCAAAAAAAGAGATGCTTCAATCGAAGCATCTCTTTTTTTATTGATTATTGCCTTCTAGAACAACTAGATTATCTGGATTATCTAGATTTCCTAGATTATAATTATTTAACAGCCACCTTAATTGCTTTGCCATTAATACGAACGATGACTATATCGTTGTTGAGAGCATCTATAGTAGTTGTGTTGGTTGTAGCAGTGGCTGAGTAGATATTTTGACCATTGATAGTATAAACTTCAATATGATTGCCTATGTTAGTATCGATATAAAGCATTTTGTCTTTGCTATATACGACTGCTGTAACAGATATATTATCTACATTTGTAGGTTGAATATTAATAATATATGTTACGATAGATTGTTCGCTTATGTAAGGTTTTTTGTTTGGGTTAAGGATAGGGTTGTTGTTTTCGTCAACTAAAACAGCAACTGCGGAAATGGTTGTTGTTTCAGCTAATTTGATAGGTTCGCCGTCGAAACGAGGAGATGATGTTAGATCAGGTTTTAGTCCAAATAGATCGTATAGAATGATTACCTTTTCCTCTGTAGGGCAAGAGATAGATACGTCTATGCCTTCTGTATATGCACCAGATTCAGGTGTGAATACTGGAGCTTCTGGATTTGTATATATTTTATCAACGATTACGTAAGTAGCCTCGGTGATTTCGCTATATGGGTTTTCTCTCTCTACGTCGTAGAGGGTAACAGCTTTGATGGTTGTTGTTTCTGTGAGGGTGATAGGCTCACCGTCATATTCTTCACCGTTTTCGATAGGATCGCTACCATCAAGGGTGTAGAAGATTGCGAATGCTGTTTCATCGAAAGATTTGATTGTTACGTTAACCTCTTTTTCATAAGTGCCTGCGCTAGGAGTGAAAGTAGGAGGTGTAAGATAGTCGGTAATAACATCTTCAGTAGAACGTGGGTAGATAGAATATAAATTACCACCATTAACAGTTCTAAAATCAGCAATACCAGTGATACTCATATGTGTTTTTTGAGTTGTAAATGTTTGATAGTAGGTAGCAGTTAGTGTATTGCGATAGAATTTCAAAGTGTCAGTGCCTTGTACCAATGGAAGAACTTTTCTCATTGTTATCTCTTTACCTGCATATTTAGCACCATTGATTTTTATTAAACGATTGGCATATTTGCGGGCAACAGCATAATTTGTTAAGATATTTTTTTCGTCTTCGTTAAGTTCAGCAATAGTAACAACCATTGGTTTTATAGGAGTACCTTGTCCTACAACATTTAAATCTGCTGTGTCAGCAGCAACAAGAGAGATAGTTGGAGCCATTGGTATTCCAGATTCTGTAAATAGTTGAAGATTACCTTTGATGCCAGTAATCATATCGTTAGTATCTACAGATATAACATATGGTTTTTCTGTGAATTGATAATCTAAGCAAATAGCACCAGTAGCATCTTCTGCGAATAATTTTATTTTTAAACCAGTTTCAGGGGTTTTCGCTGTAACGATAATAGAAGTATCTAATATACCATAACCGAAATCTGATTCTGCCATATTTATCCATTCTTCAATTGTTTTGACGATTGGAATAGGTGAAATTTCGTTTATTATAACATAGTTAGCATCGTCGTTAGTGTTTTGGAAGTTGACAACACCTTTGATTAATTGATTAGTTATGATCTGACCATTGTAAGAATTTAGGTCTATTGTATTTGATTTTATTTCGATAGCGATAGTATCTTTTGTATAGAAAATTTTATTGTCGTTAATTTCGATTTTACCGTTAGTAGGCAAAACAACTGGAGTTGTAGCTTTGTTATCTAGGTTATCATTTTCTAGACTATAGTGTCTGAATTTTTGGGCACGTTTGATTATTTTAGTAGATTCGCTACCTGTTGTGAAGAGTTGAGATTTAATAGTTACTTTTTGTTCTTGTGTATCGAAATTTCCATATTGTGGATTGCATGTGATTTTGTCTATTTTGATTTGGTCTCCAATTTTAAGATCATTTTGCTCGGTGATGTATATCATACTCCCGTTTGTAATATTTGTTATGTCTTTAAATTGTACAAAGTAGTTGTTATCTTCGATAGCGGTGATAGTTATAGGAGCATCAAGTTTGAATTCATAATCGTTATTTTGTTGAGCAGATTGAAAGTAGTATTTACTAGCTGCGAGTAGATTATGGAATGATAGAATGTTAGTAATTGAATCGACTGTAAAAGAGCCAATTTTGTAAGTTCCGATAGCGTCAAAGTGAGAAGGAAGAGCATATGGGAAATTTATGATTGTAGTTTTGTCGGACATGTAGTTATATGAGAATAAACCTTCAATAACTGTAATTGGTTGGAGGTTCTTGAAGTGTACAATAACACTATCTTGAGAACCAAGAGCAGCGGTAAGTTCTTCCATTGTAGAAACTTCAGGGTAGGTGGTTTCTTGTGATTGAACTAGCGTGGCGAAGTTCAATGTAATTGCTATAAATAGCATTCTAAATAAGGTAGATGTTTTCATTGTTTTTCAATTTTTTTAGTTAAACAGTTTTCTGTCTGCAAAGTTACTTTATTTTTTTGTATATACCAATATTTTTTTGTGAAATTGATGTTTTTTTGTATTTATTTATTAAAGTGTTTGTTGTTTTGATTTTTTTTTTTAATTTTGCATGCTATTGTGTATATTGCATGATTGTATGCTGTTGTGGCGTGTTAAAGTGTAAAAAAAAAATAATATAAAATAAACTTAGTTTGTTATGAAAGTTTCATTTTTTAACAAGTGTTTTCTTACTGTATGTCTTTTGTCCTTAGCCTTTGGGGTTTCGGCGCAAAAGGGAGATCCAAATTTGTCGTCTCGTAAGTCGCATTACATTACTATCTCGTTGTCGGGAGGTGCTTCTGGTTTTACGATGCTGCCTTCTATTAATTCTATTCGTGTGGAAAATCCGGTTGATACTTTGGGTATTGCATCGTCTCCTTTCTTAGGGGGTATCTTTGGTATCGGATATGAATATCAGTCGCCACGTGGTTTTTGGATGAGTGTAGGGGTTGAAGGTCAGATTGTGACAGGAGGCTTGAGTAATACTCAACCTGTTCGTCGTATTGAGAATGTAATGGATGGTAATGTCGAGACAGGTGAAGAAAAATCTACACTTGAGTATACTATTGTTAAATGGCATGAGCGTGAGCGTGCTATCTTGGCTAATTTGCCTATTATGTTGGGTTATAAGGCAGAGTCAGGTTTCTATTTTGGTTTTGGCGCGAAAGTGGGTTATAGTTTGTATGGAGAAATTATGGGTGATTTTGGTTTTGCAGATTGTAACGTTTATTATGAAAATACGTTGCCTTTGCCTGGATTGGAATCGAATATTAACTTAGAGAATGTTCATTCGCTTGATAAAAACTTTGTAGGTCAGATAATTGCAACGCCAGCTGTTGAGATTGGTTGGCAAGGGTTAGATCAGCCTTTGGGCAAAGGGATGTTAATGAGATTTAAGTTTGCTGTTGTTGGTGAGTTTGGTGCGATGTCTATTTATTCTAATCGTAGTTCAGGCGAGGCATTGTTTGATTATGCTGATTTTGATGGATGGCGTCCTGAGAATTTGAAGGAATTGTTTAAATCTGTGAATTCATTCTATTCGGTTGTGCCTCTTGGTATATCTAAAGGCAATTTTGATAGTAAAAAGGGTGAAGGGTATTTTGTAGATTATGAACGTTCTGCGAATCTTTATCCTTGGTTTGTTGGAGTTAAAGTAGGCATTATGTTTGAAATGCCAAAGCGTAAACCTTGTAATTGTTTGCAAAACAATGTAATTAGTCCTTGGGAGAAGAAACTTAAAGATAGAGGGGTTGAGTAATTAATTCATAAACCATAATTTGTAATTCATAATTATGTTACGTAAATTCGTCTTATTATTGATTGTGCAGTTTGTATTTTGTATTGCATATTGTCAAACTGATAGTATAATTTATCAGTGTGATTTTGAAGATTCGGAGGAACGCGCGTTGTGGGAAGACAATCGAATGAATGTTGGTAATCAAGGAAAGCAGTGTCCTAATCAGTGGTATTTGGGCAAGGCAGGTTCTAATGGTGGTGATTATGGCTTGTTTGTGTCGGAAGATGGTGTAACTAATAATTATACCGATAAAAAACCATTGACTGTTGTTTCTTATCGAGAAGTGCATTTAAAAGCAGGAAGTTATGAGGTCTCTTTTGATTGGCAGGCTGCGGGTTGGCAGGATAGTATTAATGATGTTGATGGACTTTATGTTTGTTGGGTGCCAACTACTCAAAGTACAAATTCGTATAATGATAACGCAACTATGCCTAAATGGGTAGAAGATTATGCTTTAGATTTTGGGGGTAAGGGTAAAAAATTGTCGCAGGAGAATTGGAATACCGTTGTTGATACAGTTGTGTCAGATGGTACACCACATAAACTTGTGTTTGTGTGGCGTAATGGTGTGACAGGGGTTAGACCTCCTGCTGCTTGTGTTGATAATATTCTCGTTATGCCTGTAGGTTATTGTTATAAACCGAAAGATTTAAAATTAGCTGTTAATGATTTAGATGTAACTTTCTCGTGGAGTGGAGAGTCGGAAGCTTATGATGTACGTTGCTATAATGGGCGAACAAAAAAATGGAAAAATTATGAGAATGTGAGGGATACTTTTGTTGTTATTGATGGTGTTGAGGAGGGTATTTGTACTTATTATGTTCGTTCTCGTTGTGAAGGCGTGAGTGGCACTTGGGTTTCAATATCTCAATTTGTTTATTATCCTGGGGCTCGTTGTATTGATTATTTGGGTTTGAGTGCTCAAAATTGTTTTACAAGCATGAACCCTAATAATACAGATGGTAGCGGAACAAATGCTAAGTTTATACCAGGGAAAGTTGATAAAGGTTTTTTAAGCATAGATAGTCGTCATACAATTCATTATGATACAGAGGAACGAGACCCTAATACAGATGGTAAATTGCCTACAGTTCCAGATGGTGAAGTCGCATCAGTTCGTCTTGGCAATTGGAATACTGGCGGTGAGGCTGAACGTGTAGAATATAAATATACAGTAGATGCCTCTTCTTCGGCTGTTTTGATATTGAAATATGCTGTTGTGTTGCAAGATCCTGATCATAGTGAGTTTTTACAACCAAAATTTGAACTTGAAATATTGAAAAATGGACAACCAATAGACAAAAATGGTTGTGGTGAAGCTAAGTTTACGGCAGGTGCAAATACTTCTGGTGAGGGATGGAATGAATTTTCTACAGGTTGGTGGAAGGAGTGGACTACTGTGTCAATCAATCTTCGTGAGCATGATGGTGAAGAGGTAGTTGTACGTCTTACTACATATGATTGTGCCGAATTAGGTCATTTTGGTTATGCTTATTTTACTCTTGATTGTTCAAGTGGTGAACTTGAAAGTTCGGCTTGTGGCGATGTGGAAAGAGATACTTTGTATGGACCAGAGGGGTTTGATTATCGTTGGTATAAAAAGTCAGATCCAACAAAAACGCTTACAGAAGAGCGTATGTATGATATTTCAACAAGTGATACAGCTGTGTATTGTCTTGATGTGATACAACCAACCAACACCAATTGTTATTATACATTGGAGACTCAAGGGTTGAAACGTTATCCTGTGGCAGATGGAGAGTGTCGTGCGTATGTTGAAGATTGTATGAATAAGGTGGCATTTACTAATAAAAGTTATGTTTCTTTGGCTAATGGTTCAAAAGGAGGAGATTGTGATGTCATTTGGGATTTTGATGATGGTTCTACCTCGTCTAATTTTAATCCTGTGCATATCTATCCTGCTACGGGTGGTAAATTTACTGTTACTTTGAAAGCGTCTATTGGTGGAGGTAAGTGTGAAGAGATTAAAACGTTTGAACTTGATTTGCCAAATGTGACAGATATGCGTGATACTATATCTGCTATTATTTGTCCGGGTGAGTCTTATAAATTGGGTGAGATAAGTTATGATTCGACTGGTGTTTATGCAGATACTATTCCAACGGAATATGGTTGTGATAATATAACTGTATTGTATCTTACAGTATTAAAAGATACGGTTATATATGATACTATTTGTAGTACAGAAGAATATTATGTCGATGGAGTACGAGTTACAGAGTCTGGACGATATTCAATAAAGAGTGTGCGAGGTTGTGATTCTATTGTGTATGATATTTTAGTAAATGAGTCTCTTGTGCTTGAGATTGATAGTGTTATTTCGGTTTGTGCAACTGATGATAATATTATTATTCCATTTGTTGAGAAGTCGGGTAAATTGTTGGAATTTGCTATCAAATTTGCTGATGAGGAGATGAAAGATGCTTCTGTAGAGGCCGTAAAACCAGAAAGTGGGGCAATGATTGTTCCTATGTTAAAGGATATTGAACCTAATCGTTATAAAGCTACTCTTTCGTTTGGTGAATTGGCATGTGGTGGTGAAGATATTGATGTAATGCTTGATGTTTATTATCCCGATAGTGTGATTACACAACGTTGGAATGATGTTCTTGCGGTTCGTAATGATGGTGTTAATGGTGGTTATGAGTTTATCGCTTTTCAATGGTACAAAAATAATGAGCCTATTGATGGTGCTACATCATCTATTTTGTATGGTGATTTGGATTTTGATGCAGAGTACTCGGTTATGCTTACTCGTGAAGATGGTGTAAAAGAGATGGTATGTGCCGTTAAACCAATACAATTTGAGGATTTAGAAGAAGATGTTGTAGTGGTATTTACTACAAATACTTCATCGCAAGTGAATGTAAAGGTAGCCGAGTCGGCGCAAGTGCGAGTGTGGTCGTCTGTTGGGTTGTTAGTCGGTGAATTTTTTATTGAAGAAGGTGAAACGGTATTAAATTTAGGTGATAATTCTGGAATATATATATTTGAATTTATCCTTGCTGATGGAAGTCGTCAGATAGAGAGAATTATACTTTAATTATTAATTCTATCGCCAAAGACTCAAAGATCTTCGGCTCTCAATTCTCAATTTTCAATTCTTTTAATTATGACTTATAGGAAAATCTTATTATTATTATTAATCTTGCAATGTTTCTTATGCACTGCATTTTGTCAAACATTGACAGTTCCGTATCAATTTGGATTTGAAGACGGGAAAGGTGATTGGACTTTAAATGTTGGTCGAAGGGGAACGTTTTGTAAAGATAGATGGGTTGTTGGAAAGTTGGAACATAGTGAGGGTTACCAATCTTTGTATATATCATGTGATAGGGGAAAAACATCGAATTATGGTTCAGAACCTAATGTAGTGGTTGCTTCTACTGTGTTGGAACTTCCAACTGGCAACTATGATATTTCTTTTGATTGGCGAGTTTGGGGTGAACCAGGAGTTTCTGAACTTTATGTATGTGCGTTGTCTGATGGTTATGTGGTTAATGATATTCCTTTGGAATCTAATGATTCGGTCGGTTTTTTTCCTAAGGGATATAGTCGTTTTATTCAATCACTTATGACTGTTGATGGGGAGCGTTTGTCTTTAAGTGGGGCTACATCGTGGTCTAATGCTTCTTTGCAGTTAAGTGTTATTGATGGTCGTAAAGTGCAGTTAGCTTTTGTTTGGTGTAATGCAAATCAAGATACATTAGCAAGTCCGTTAGGTGCTTGTATAGATAATATTCAGATAAATTCGGCAATGTGTCCAAAACCTGAAAATTTGAGAGCAGAGTCAGAATGTGGTATTATGACATTGAAATGGGATGGACTTGTTCCTGAGTATGAGTGCGGTTATAGACGATTGGGTAGTAATTTTTGGAATAATGAATATGGTATTGATGGTGAAGTTGATGAACCATCTATGACGTGGGATAATATAGAAGAGGGAGCTTATGATTTGCGTGTACGTGCTATTGATGGTAGTGATACTAGTGCGTATGTATATTTGAATACAGTGGTTGTTTGGTGTCCAGATAATCATTGTTTTGATTTTGTGTCTCTTGATAACGATAAAGTGGTTACTTGTGAGCATGGAAAAGCAATTGAAGATCCTTTGTCGGATACCACAGAATATTCTATGGCAGTTTGTCCTCCAATTGATTTTGGCTCTAGTAGTATTTATAGTCGTCATACGACAAATTGGGATCAGAGTGCGGTTGATCCTCGTACGGGTAATGAATTGACTATTATTCCAGAAGGAGGATTGGCTTCGGTGCGATTAGGAAATTGGAATAGTGGAGGAGAGGCAGAGCGTATAACATACGAATTTGACGTTGTAGGTGATTTAGTTTTGTTGATGAAATATGCGGTAGTCCTTGAAAAACCAGGGCATGGAGAACGTTTTGACCCTTATTTTGGGCTTGAAATATTAAAAGAAGACGGGTCTCCGATTAGTAAAAATGCAACTTGTGGTGAGGCTTTCTTTTCTCCAGAAACAGGTGATTGGAAAAAATCGGGTGCATATGTATGGAAAAACTGGACTACTATTGGTATAGACCTTAGAGAATGTAAGGGTCAAAAAATAAAAATACAATTAACAACACAAGATTGTACTCGTGGTGCACATGGTGGTTATGCTTATTTCACACTTGATTGTGTTGATGCAACAATAAAGAGTGATGGTTGTGATACTGTATCACTTGAAGCTCCTGCAGGTTTTAAATATTTATGGTCAAATGATGTAAATTCAAATTTTTCATCAACAGAGCAAAAGATATTTATTCCAGTTGGAGATAATTCTGAGTATTTTTGTAATGTTACATATTTAGATAATGAAGATTGTTCTTTTGTTTTGTCATCTTCGGTTATTCCAAATCATCCTAAAGCCTTTTTCGAATATAATTGGGAGCCTAAAAAATGTAATAACATAGTTAACTTTAAAAATACTAGTTATGTATATGCCATTGTAAATGGTAAAGATTCGATAATAGAAGGTAAGCGTTGTGCGCATTATGTGTGGGAGTTTAATTTTAATGGTGAGATCGAAAAAACAGATGTGATAAATCCTCGTTACACAATGCCAAACGAGGGTGGGGTGTTAGGTGTAAAATTATGGGCATATCTAGAAGATGAAGAATGTGTTGATGTTTTTGAGAAGACAATAATAGTGGATTCTATATATTCTCATAATATAATTATGGCAAAAGAGTTGTGTTTTGGTGATTATTTTATTTTGGGGGATAATTTTGCAATGGAATCTGGGACTTATATTGATACCATTCAAAATATTTGGGGATGTGATAGTATAACGACTCTTTATTTGACTGTAAGACCAAAAGTTGAGGATGTTATATTATATGATACACTTTGTAGTATGGATCCTTATGTAATTGGTAATTATCGCTTTGATTCAACAGGAGTTTATAATGTAAAATTGCAAACTAGTGATAGTTTGAAATGTGATAGTATTGTGATTTTACATTTAGAAAAAATGGCTCCTCTTTCTGCTGATATAAGCAATAAACATAAGTGGTTATGTGCAGATGATAGCGTTTTAGAAGTTGATTATGAGTTAGTTGATGGTGCTCGTAGCCCATTTGTATATTCAGTTGTATTTGATGATTTTGCTCATAGTGCAGGTTTTGTTGATGTGTATAATATTGAAGTGGACCCAGAAAAACAATTGTTTAGAATAGTATTACCAAACAATTGCCGTCCAAATCGTTATGAGGCTAATATTCTTTTGAATGATTCAATCTCAACTTGTGGTGATGTTGTACTGCCAGTTAAGTTTGATGTTTATTATAGTTCTTCTATGCTAGAGTCTAAATTTGATAATCTTATTACGGTATTAAATAAAGAGGCTAATGGTGGATATGAGTTTGATCAATATAGGTGGTTTAGAGATGGTGTTTTGATTCCTGATGCAAATGAATCATTTTATTTATTGCCCGAAGGTAAGTTTAGTGGTGAATGTTATTATCTTGAAGTACGACGTGTGGATGATGGAGTTGTGATGCGTACTTGTGATATCTGTTTGGGTGTAGGCACTCCTGTAGATAACGTTTATTTTTCTGAACCTTATGTGGTAAATACTATAATCAAGGTTGGTGAGTCTATTGTTGTTGAAAATGTAACTCAGGCGGTTGTTAGCTTATATACTATTGCAGGACAATTGGTGGGAACACAGTATATTGATTCTGATAGAGATGAAATTAATTTAGCATCGTTACCTGGTATTTATATGTTGCAAGTAGCAACTTCTAATGGAATTTTTACAACTAAAATTATTATTACTGAATGATTATGAGAAGATTATATTTAATGATAATTATGCATTGTGCATTGTGCATTATGCATTCTCTTAGTGCTCAAAATAAAACAATTATTTTATTTGAGGATTTTGAAAATGGTATTCCAGCTACTTGGACTCAAGAGCAAATATTTGGGGATTATAATTGGGTTGTTGAATCTGGTGATTTGAAGAATCCTGTAGGGACAACAAGCGGAACTAAACGTGTAGCGTTTCGTAATAATACTAATCAAACGACTGCTAATGTTACCCGTTTGATATTACCTGCTGTTGATTTGTCTAAAATTTTTCATCCTATTTTAACTTTTTCTTATGCTCAAGATAAATGGGCTGGTGATTTTGATACTTTGCGTATTTTATATCGCCGTACGCCTAATAGTAAGTGGGTGACTTTGAAAATGTATGACACATATTCTTCTGAATGGCAGCGTGATACAATTCGTTTGGCTGCAGTTACAAGTAATTATCAAATTGCTTTTGAAGGGAAAGATAATTTAGGTCGTGGTATTGTTATTGATGATGTGGAAATACGTTCAATACCAAATTGTACACAACCATTTAATTTATCTGTTAGTAAAATTAGGGGAACATCTGCTCGTTTGGAATGGGCAGGTTCGTTTGATGCTTTAACGTATGATGTCGTGATTGTGGAGAAGCCATTGAGTTTAGACGAACTTGATTCTTATTCTCAGGGTTATGAAGTTGATGGTGCTGAATATATGTTAGATGTTAATAATTTAAAACCAGCTACAAAATATTATTTTTACGTTAGATCAAAGTGTATAGGTGAAAATAGTGATTGGAGTGATGCGGCTACTTTTGTTACTTCGGCGGTTGTAGATTTGCCTTATGTTCAAAATTTCAACATGGAGTATACGCAAAATAGAGTTTCTTCTATTGATGGTTGGTTCTGTTATTCTTCTAGTAATGGTGTACCTCCTTTTGTTAATACCGACCATTTGAAGAGTAAACGTTTGTTATATTCTCCAGATTCGACTACAGCTCTTTTCTTTCAAGGTATGAATGATGTGCAGATACCAGTTTCTAAAGGTAGTTATTCGTATGCTGTTACTCCAGAAATAAATGTTGATAAGATTAGTAAAATACAAATGTCGTTTTGGACAATCAATAATGTTACTATTCCTGTTGCAGCAAATCCTGCTATTTCTGATTTTTGTAAAATTATTGTGGGAGTTATGATTGACCCTTCAGATAAGAATACTTTTGTCGCGGTAGATACGGTTGAAATTGTTTCGACACAAGAGTTTGAAGAAGTTATGATTTCTTTTGAAAATTATGAAGGAAATGGTAAATTTATTGCATTTATGTCTGATTTTAATGATGGTACGAATGCTTTTGTTATTGATAATTTAGTAATTGATTATATTCCAACGACTCCTAAAGCTCAATTAAAAATTGGGTTGCCTTCTTCTGAGGCTATAGATGTAACATTTCTTGAAAATGAGTCTGAACGTTATGAGGTTATTGTTGCCAATGCACACTTGGATGTGAATAAAATAGATAATCGCAAGGTTATTAAACGTCAGGAGTTTTCATCTTTCCCATGTAGAGTAGAGGGGTTGCAACCTTGGGTTAATTATTTCGTATATGGTCGTCATTTGAATGAAGGTGACAGTGGTGCGTGGAGTAATCCTATAAAAATATTGACACCAGAAAAGCTTGACACTGTGCCTTTTACTGTTACGTTTGATATTAATAGTTTTGATATGGGGACATATTATACCCCAGGAAAATCTACATATCAATTGTGTAATGGTATTTTAGCTATTTCTAATCATGATAAATATCCAACGAGTACAAATGCTTATTGGACGCCAGAATCTCCAAAAGCAAGAAGTGCTTGGGAGTTGTCTATGTCTGCTTTGTTTGCAGATGATTATCAAATAGCAATTTTCCCTGAATTGTTAGATTTGCAAAAGACAAAAGTTAGTTTTTTTGCTACTCGACATTTGCGTGAATATTTGGGTGGTTATCCTGTTGTTGGTGCTTTTGCTTATGGTATTATATCTGATGCAAATGATGTAGAATCGTTTCATGCAATTGATACTATTGTTTTAGATAAATTAGATGAATATGAATTGTTCGAATGTGATTTGAGTGATTATGTTGCTAATGGTGGTTTTTTTGCAATAAAGACAGATTTCGATTATGCTGGGGCTTCTATGGTTTGGATTGATGATGTGAGATTTAAAGATAGTGATGCTTGTGAAGAACCAAGCAATATCCTAGCGAAAGTGGAGGAAGATGTTGTAAACATTACTTGGGATGCGAATGGTGCATCTTCTTGGAATGTATTGTTGTCTCGTTCAAATTATCAGCCAGATGAATTAGATACTTTATCTTCAGAATTTTATTTTGTTAAAAAAACAACCGCTAATCCGTCTATTTCAATAAGTGGATTAGAACCAGGTGAGAAAAATTATTATTGTTATATTCAGTCGAAGTGTAATGATATGTTAGGTGTATGGACATATCCTTATTCTTTTGTAACTGAATGCTTAAGTAAAGAAACTGTTCCTTATACAATGAATTTTGATGATGAGGAATGGGCTGCGTCTGCTTATATAGAAGGTTTCACTGTTCCTTGTCTTTTTACAAAACAATCTAAGCATGAAACGAATGAGCCAGGTGAAGTCTATTTTTATCCTCACCTTTCTTCTGCAGAAGGAACTACAGGAACCAAATCTTTGTTATTAGGTGCTTCGGTTAAAGATGGATATAGTTCTTATATTGCATTTCCAATGATGGATGCAGAGTTGTCTGCTCTTCAAATTTCATTTGATATGAAGGCTGATTCTTTGTCTCAATTGATTGAAGTTGGGGTGATGACTGATGCAGAAGATGTTTCTACTTTCAATGTATTAACTAAATTGGAGCCTAAAGTAGATTGGAATAAATTTGTTGTTAAATTTGACAAATACGAAGGGACTGGTTATATTGCTATACGTACTGCAGGAGAAACTAATCGTAATTATATTGATAATGTTGTTATTGATTGGATAATTCCGGGAGGAGAAGAGCCTGGTAATGGCGATTGTCCAAAGCCTTTTGAGGTAGAATTTTCAGATATTACAGCAACAACTGCATCGGTTAATTGGAATAGTGGGGCTGATTTGTTTAAATTAGTTGTTTCTTCACGTGAA
This sequence comes from Candidatus Aphodosoma sp., assembly GCA_045653825.1. Classification (GTDB taxonomy): domain Bacteria; phylum Bacteroidota; class Bacteroidia; order Bacteroidales; family Paludibacteraceae; genus Aphodosoma. Next base: position 15,143 of record JAZOMI010000046.1, read on the forward strand.
TTAAGTGTTGAAGAGCGAGATTTAGTTGTTGTTGGTGGTGATATATTGGTTGTTGAAGAGTTAAATGTTAAAACTTATAGACTTGCTAATCTTGAACCTAATTCTGTATATTTTGTTTATCTGAAGGCGATTTGTGATAATCAAACATCTAGTGCATGGGCAGTAGAACGTTTATATACTAATTGTGTACCTCAGAATACTTATGACTTGGCTGTAGAGTCGTTTGATAAATATGGTTTTGGAGTAGGTGTCAACCCAAATTGTTATATTGTAGGTAATAAAACAATAAATGCTCCTGACTTATATATTCCTCATTGTTCAGATGAGTATGCCTTTTCTGGAAACTATTCTTTGAAATTAGCTTCAACGTTAGCTTATAATCATGCTTATGCAATAACTCCTGAGATAGATATTGATAGTATTTCGCGTCTTCGTGTTAGATTTAGAGCTTCAGTTGGAGATTATCTAACATCTCAATATGCATGTGAATTAACTATTGCAGTTGTTACAGATCCTAATGATTTGATAACACAAACAAATATTGCAACTATTAAAATTAATCCTGGTGAAGAGTTGCAATATGAAGTGAGATTTGATGAGTATTTAGGTGATGGTGATGATAATTTTGGTCGTTATGTTATGTTTTTGTCTCAATCACACTCAGAAAAGAATAATACTGTGTTTATTGATGATGTTGTGTTTGATACAATTCCTAAGTGTGCTTATCCAAAAGTTGAGGAAATTGCCGTAGAATCTGATAGAATTTCTTTGAGTATAGATAAAGGAAATTCTCCTTATCAAGTAAAATATATTGTAGGTAATTATTCGCAAGAGGAGCTTGATGCGGCAGCTATTACAAATATAGCTAATAATAATTTTGAAATAACAGGATTAGCTCAAAATGCAAATTGTTATTTGATGATTCGTTCTGCTTGTGATGGCGGATATAGCGATTGGTCGCCTGTTTTACATTTTGTTTCAGCAAAATTGGATACAGCATCATTGCCATATTATGATCCATTTACACAGAATCGTTTTGAGGGTGAGTATAACAATCCTCTTGATTGGACTACTATTTATACATCGCAAGAAGCAGAAGAAAAATATCGATATCCATATGTGACTTCAGATAATGGTGGAGATAAAGTAGTTTATCTTTATTCAAATTCTGCATCAGAAGTAAGTTATATGGCAACTCCATATATTGATGTTGACGATTTGAGTAAATGTCAAGTTTCATTTAATTATAAACCAGATGTATCTTCATATAGAGCTAAACGAGCTATAGTTGTTGGTGTCGCTACAGATGTTTCTTCTAAAGCAAAAGTTGCAGAAACATTTAAGCCTTTAGACACTATAATTACAGTCGGAGCTTCGATGTACAAGCAATATGTGGTTTCTTTGTCTCAATATTCGGGCAAAGCTAAACATGTAGTATTTATGGTTTCTTCTTCGCTTAATAGAGCCAAAATTACTGATGAGAATGGTACATATGGTGGTTGTTATATTGATGATGTTTTGGTAGAGTTGACACCAACTTGTTTGCAACCTATGAATTTTAGCTTGCAAGATATTGGTGATACCTACGCTAAATTTGTATTCTCTCATGCAGGAGCTAGTAAGTATGAGGTAAAATATGGGCTTACTGGATTTGATGTTGCGAATGGAGGTTCTGCAATGATAATAACAGATACTGCATTTACTGTTAGTGGTTTGCAACCTAATACGGAATACGATTTTTATGTTCGTGCATATTGTTCAGCGACAGATGTTTCTAGTTGGTCTTTGTGTGAAAGATATACCACTTTTGAGATTCCTATTTCGGAATTTACATATGAAAATCAATTTGATAATCAAGAAGAAAATGTTTTGTGGAAATTCTCTGCAGAGGAGCAAAATGTTGTATCTGTATATAATAAATGGTATAATAATGATTCTCTTTATATTTCTTCAAACGGAGGTAATTCATCTGTATATAGGAATAAAGCAACAAAAACTTGGGCATATCGTACGTTTGATATGAAAGAGGGAGTGTATACCGTTTCGTTTGATTGGATGGCATTAGGTGGTGTATCTGATTATATGAGGGTATTTTTAATTCCTGCTTTGTCTCAATTCTCAGAAGGAAGTGAGAATGTATTTAATTTTGATGGTTCTGTGGTTACTCTGTCTGCAGCAAAACAACTTGTATATCCAGAAGATTGGATTGATTTAAATAGAGATGGAAATCCTTTTAATGGGTCTTCTATAAAGAACAACTATTCTAAAACTTTTTTGGTTACTCCAGAAATGGCAGGTTTTTATCGTTTGGTTGTTTATTGGGAAAATTCTGAAACTACATCTTTAGAGACTAATATATCTGCGGTAATTGATAATTTGGTTATTGAAAAATCAGTATGTAGTTATCCTTACAAGTTTGAAATAGAAGATATTAATGCAACTAATATTACTTTGAGTTGGACACCTGTGGGTTCTACTCCTAAGTCATATAATGTTGTGGCTTTAAAGCAAGAAATGAATCCTAATGATGCGACAGAGGGATATATTGCTGCTCGCGTAAAGGTTGATTCTCCAATTGCGACTATTCCAAATCTTGAATCTAATATAGATTATTTTATTTATATTCAATCTGATTGTGATGGAAATGGTACTTTAAGTCATTGGTCAGAAGTTTATCGTTTTACAACTCCTTGTGATCCAAAACCGATAGGAACAATATTTTCATTTGAAACAAATGAGGGTTATTATTTACCTAACTATGATGATGGCGAATCTAATTCATATTATCGTATCCCTGACTGTTTTGTTGTTAAACATACTAATAGAGAAGAGGTTCCATATGTTAAAGATAATACATTAGCATATCCTCACACTTATAGAAGTGGTACAAAACAAATGGCTCGTAGTGGAGAGTATGCTATGCGATTCTACTATAATTCAGAAGAAAAAGTTGGGGGGTATGCTGCATTGCCTTTGGTTGATGGCAATTTTGAAGATTTACAAGTTACATTCTGGATGCGTCCTTTTGCTGCTGTTAAAAATCCACAAGGTGATAATGTTGATCAAGAAGGTCTAAATAAAATTTATGCGCGTAAAATTACAGTTGGAACAATGACAAATCCAAATGACCCATCAACATTTACGGCATTAAAAGTTTTGTCATATCCATTTTCTAATGAAGATCCTCGTTTGTCAACGGGTCAATTGGTTATGGATGATGTTGAAAAAACAGATTATTGGAGGAAATATTCTGTTTTGTTGAAAGATGCGAAAGGTAAGTTTATTGCATTTAAAAATGAATTATATGATGGTTGTATATACAATCAGATGTATATCGATGATGTAGTTGTTGAGTATATATCAGATTGTAGTGAACCATATGGACTTATGATAGAAGAAGCAACTGCAACAACAGCTCGTATCAATGCTGAAGTTACAGGAAAAGCTAAGTATGAAATTCAGATTTCAAAAATTGAAGATTGTAGTATTGTATGGCGCACAGATACAATTGAAGAATTCCCTGCACTATTGAAGAACTTAGATCCAGGGCAAGACTATTATTTCCGTGCGCGACAAATATGTGGGGTTTCAATGTATTCTGGATGGTCATCAATTGTAAATTGTATAACTGCTTATTCTACATTGTATTCAACACAAAAATTGAAAACTTTTGATACAGGGTCTTATTCTCCTATTCATTGGCAACGTGCTTGTGGTACATCGGCTGCAGACATATTTAGTAAAGCGGGAAGTGCAATGGTTACGGATAATTTTTCTCCTTTGGGTTGGCGTGTAAAAGATGGTCATTTGGCTACGTATGTTTCTGCTATAGAAACCAAAACAACTAATCCTTATTGTTGGATATTCTCACCTTCTGTTGAATTACCACAAGGAGCCGTTTCTATGTCATTTGATTTAGCTCTATCTGATGATGATGGTGTTCATAAAGCAGATTCTACTGTTAATAATAAAAATGATAAATTCTATGTCGTTATTTCTGATGATAATGGACGTAATTGGGAAGAGGAGAAGAAGTTTACTTGGACTAATGATGGAAAAGGAGATTTTGAGTATAATAGTATTCCTTTTGAAGGTAGAACTTACACTGTGGACTTAAGTAAATATGCGGGGAAAATTATTCGCATAGGGTTCTATTCAGAGTGTACAACTCCTTCGGTTACATCTGAATTGCATCTTAATAATATTCATATCAATTCAGTTGTGAGAAAAGAAATTAACGGAAGTGTTTGTGAAACATCTGATTATTCTTTTGGTGAATTTAGCAAACAATCTACAGAATTGGCTATAGGTGAGAACCAATTTGTTTTCCATAAGCATTCAGATTCTTTCTCTCAACAGGATTCAATATATGATATTAATATTACAGTGTCACCTTTGGCTATTACTACATATAATGTAGATATATGTGATGGTGATGTATTTGCTAAATATGGATTTAGAGACATTATTAAAGCTGGTATTTATAAGCAAAAATTAAGATCTAGTATAGATTGTGATTCTGTGGTTATAGTCAATGTCAACGTAAATCCTATTCCTGCTATTGTGCTTACCGATACTATTTGTTTTGGCGCATCTTATTCTTGGAATGGTCAGGAATATGATCGTACAGGTATGTATGTTGATACCTTGGTTTCTTCTATAACTGGTTGTGACTCTATTGTGACATTGTTGCTTAATGTTGCCGATGCACCAGTTGTCTATGATACGGTTAATATCTGTAGTGGTAGCACATATCTATTTGGGGAGAAAGAGATTTCTGAATCAGGTGTTTACACAGAGACATTTAAATCTGCTATAGGTTGTGATTCTATTGTTACTCTCCAAGTGAATATCGCAGATGACTTCCGCCTCATACTTAATGAATTTATGTGTCCTGGTGATACTTATACAGGCCATGGGTTTACAGGTGTTCCTCTTGCAGGTTCTTATGTTTTGCCTCTTACTTCTGTGGGTGGATGCGATAGTACTATTGTTCTTAATTTGTATGAATTGAATGATGATACTATTTATATTGAGCAAAAGATTACGTTAGACCAATTGCCTTATACTTTTGTGTCTAAAACTTATGGTAAAGATACAGAGTTAGGTATTTATACAGATGAATTCTTTATTGAGCGTGAAGGTTGTTCTTCTGTTGTGATGCTTACGCTCGAGGTTGGAGAATCTGTAGATGTCAAAGATATTGATTTAGCAGAATGGGTTATTTATCCAAATCCAGTGAGAGTTGGAGAAATGCTTTATATCGAAGGTAGCTTCTCTGAAGATGAATTGGAAGGTATGCAAATAGAAGTTTATACAATGTTAGGCTCATGTATATATTCATCTCAATTCTCGGCTCTTGACAAACAGTTCTCTATTGATGTTCAAGGCTTGTATGTAGTACGTCTTGTGGCTGGTAATGGCAATGTATATCAAGCTAAAATTGTTGTTCAATAATAATATTTGACTAAATAAAAATCGGGCAATCCAATTTGTAGGATTGCCCGATTTTGTTTTTTATAATTACTATAGCCTATATAGCTATTATATTTTCTATAGTTACACTAGAAATATTTATCATTATTTATTAGTGGTGGTGATTATGTCCGTGATCATGTCCGTGATCATGACCATGATGATGCTCGTGATTACATTCACCGTGTTCACCATCTTTCAACTCTTTTGATTCGTATTTAATATATTTCATTAAAGCTGCTTGAAGTTTTTCTACGTTAGTGCGTTTGTCTTCGAATACGATTGTTACAGTGCGGTGAGCTACATCAAAATCGAGTTTTTTCACGCCTTTTTCATAAGCCAATACATTTTCTACTTTACCTTTACAGTTGTCGCATTCCATTTCAGGAACATAAAGACGTACTGTTTGTTTTTCAGCCATTGTGGCTACCGAAATACCTGCAGCAAGAGCAAGTGTAAGAAATACTTTTTTCATATTTTATAATTTGTAGGTGACACAGCATGCTGTGTTCGTTTGTTATTATTAAATTTGTCTATTTGTATGATTAGACCAACTTAGTTAAGTTTAGTTTAATTTTTATGAGAAACAAGAGCAGTCAAACTCTCATGCCATTAAAAATTCTCAATTACTCCTTTCAGTCGTGATTTTTGCTTCGCTCAGCATAGCTCAAGCAAGCTTGGCTCTGCCTTCGCTTGTCGCAAAAATTCTCAACTCTCAACTCTCAATTCTCAATTCTTATTTCTCCTTTCTATTCAACGCCCAGCGGAAGCCTGCATACACCTTCCAACCGTGGATAGGACCCCAAGCCATCGAAGCATCGAAGTTTTGACCATAAGGATTGCCTGCGCCGATGATAGGAGTGTCTTGAGTGAAGTTGGTGATGTTTTCACCTCCAACATATATGCTCCATGTGCGGAAATAGCGAGTCACTTGAGCCATTAATTGTGTATGCCAAGGGAAGTCGTATTGACCATTGCCACGATCAAGAGAAGGATTGTTTGTTAACCATTCAGGTTGGTTTGCTCCTTTATAAAAATTGTCAGGCATGCGACCACCGCCATTAAATTGTGCTGTAAGGTCGAATTGCCAATGTTTGAGTGGAGTCATATAAGATGTAGTAATTAACGCTTTAAATCTATTTGTAAGTGGTTTTTCGCGCAATTCGCCATTGATTGTGCTCTTCACGTCCGACATACGGTAGGCGAGAGTCATAGTCCAACCCTTTAATACCTCCATCGATGCTTCCACTTGGAAGTTGCCAGCATACGAGCGAGGTTTTTTGCCTCCTTCAACGCCCTCTTCTGTGAGGTTAGAGAATATCACAGCGTGTGGGTCAGAGTCCATATCTACAACCATACATTCCAAGAAATGAGTATAGTAGTAGTCTGCCGTAATTTGCAATTCGCGACCAGCGATAGGGATATAGAACGTAGTGCTTGCGCCTGCATTCACGGCGCGCTCTTGGTTCAATACATCGTTTTCGATAATGATTTGTCGTGACGATGGCAACACCGAAGCGTGGTCGCTCAATAGGTTAGGCGAGCGGTAGCCCATACCGACCGAACCGCGCAAGTTCCACCATTCCCATGGCGAGTAGCGCACATTGAATCGTGGTGTAACGAAGAATCCATACTGAGTGCTATAGTCGCCACGCACACCAGCCAAGAGCGATAATTTCTCATCT